>JBJMTY010000107.1:0-3385 GCA_045811445.1 Allosphingosinicella sp.
GACCTGTGCGAGGAGACGCAGCACCGCGTCCATGCCGACGAGGATTACCGGATGCTGCGCGAGCTCGGCATCGCCGTCGCGCGGGAAGGCATACCATGGCCGCTCGTCGATAAAGGCGGCGGCCGATACGATTTTTCGTACATCGATGCCTTTCTGGAGGCGCAGCGGCGGCACCTCATCCTGCCGATCTGGGACCTGTGCCATTACGGCTATCCCGACGATTGCGACCCGTTCGACGACGGCTTCGCGCCGCGCTTCGCCGCTTACGCCCGCGCGGCCGCCCGCTACGTCGCGGAGCGGGCGCATCACGGGCCCTTATGCTTCACGCCGACCAACGAGCCGACCTTCTTCGGCTACATGGCCGGCGAGTGGGCGTGGGCGGCGCCGTTCGGCAGGAACCGAGAGACAAGGCGGCGGCTGACTCTGGCCATGGCGAAAGCCGACATCGCGGCGGTGAAGGCGATCCGCGCCGACTTTCCCGACGCCCGGATGATCCACATCGATCCGTTGATCTGGGTGGTGCCGCCGCGCGACCGCCCCGACCTCGCCGAAGCCGCGCACCGCGAATCCTACGACGACGCCTATCTCGCCTGGGACGCCATTTCCGGCCGCCGCTTCCCGGAGCTGGGCGGCACGCCCGAGACCATCGATATCATCGGCTTCAACAATTACAGCTTCGGCCAGATGGAATATCGCGAGCACGGGCCGCACCAGCCGCTGGCGGCGGGCGACGACCGCATCCGGTCCTTGTGCGAGCTGATCGAGGAAGGCTGGAAGCCGTACGGCCGGCCTTGCATCGTCGCCGAGACGTCGGGCCTCAAGGGCGGCCGGCCCGACTGGCTCAACGACGTGGTGGCGGAGAGCCTGGCGGCGGTGAACCGGGGCGTCGACCTGCAGGGCCTCTGCCTGTTCCCGGCGGTGGACATGCCCGATTGGGGCACCGGCGAATGGATCCATAACGGCATCGCCGACGTCGAGCGCCTGCCCAGCGGCGCGCTGATGCGGGTTCCGTACGTGCCCTATGTCGAGGCGCTCCACCGCTGGCAGAAAAGGCTGAACCGGGTGACGAAGCTGGACGAGGATCCGTTCGACACGGCGGTGGACCTGGAGGACATCGTTCGCGCGGCGCGCGAGCTGGCGCCGGAGGCGGACAAGGATTGGAGCTAGGCGCGGCCGAGGTTGACGCGCTCGGCGCGCGGCGGCATTGACGTTTACGTAAGGGAGAGGAGCCGCCATGCCCGACCTGGACACTTTCCGCGCCGAGACTCGCGCCTGGCTGGAGGCGAATTGCCCGGCCGAGATGCGGCAGCCGATGCGGGACGAGAGCGACGCCTGCTGGGGCGGACGCAGCCCGGTGTTCAAGAACGCGGCGCAGAAAAGCTGGATGGACGCGATGGCGGCGCGGGGCTGGACCGTGCCGGACTGGCCGACCGATTATGGCGGCGGCGGGCTGTCGCCGGCCGAGACCAAGATACTCAGGCAGGAGATGGCGCGGATCGGCGCGCGCAATCCGCTGATGAGCTTCGGGATCTCGATGCTCGGCCCGGCCTTGCTCAAATACGGCTCGGAGGCGCAGAAGAAGCATTATCTGCCGCAGATCGCGCGCGGCGAGATACGCTGGTGCCAGGGCTATTCCGAGCCGGGGGCCGGCTCCGACCTCGCCAGCCTGCAGACCAAATGCGAGGATAAAGGCGATCACTGGCTGGTCAACGGCCAGAAGGTCTGGACCAGCTACGCCGACAAGGCCGACTGGATATTCTGCCTGGTCCGCACCGATCCCGCGGCGCCCAAGCACCAAGGCATCAGCTTCCTGCTGTTCGACATGGCGAGCCCGGGCGTCTCGACCCGGCCGATCCTGCTCATCTCCGGCAATTCGCCGTTCTGCGAGACCTTCTTCGACGACGTGAAGGTGCCCAAGGACCAGCTCGTCGGCGAGCTCAACAAGGGCTGGGACGTCGCCAAATATCTGCTCGGACACGAGCGCGAGATGATCAGCGGCATGGGGCTGGGCGGGCCGGCGGGCGCGGTGTCGCTCGGCGAGGCGTTCCGCGACGTGCTTGCGGACGATCCGCTGCTGCGCGCCGACATCGCTCGCTTCGAGGTCGAGACCTTGGCTTTCCGGGCCATGTCGGAGCGGTTCATCGACGAGCTCAAGGCCGGGATGGCGCACCCGGCCCAGCCCTCGATGATGAAATATGCCGGCACCGAGCTCAACAAGCGCCGCCACGAACTGGCGATGGCGGCGGGCGGCTCGAACGCGCTCGAATGGGAGAGCGAGCGCTCCCGGGGCGGCAAGGCGGCGCGCGAATGGCTGCGAACCAAGGCCAATTCGATCGAGGGCGGCACCAGCGAGATCCAGCTGGGCATTGTCGCCAAGCGCATCCTCGACCTTCCCGGAGCCTGACCGATGCCGCTCTACCTCAATGAAGATCAGGCGATGCTGCGCGACACGGCGCGCGACTTCATGGCGGGCGAAGGCGGCATTGCCGGCCAGCTTCGCCACTGGCGCGACAAGGGCTGCAAGGACGGGTTCGGCCATGCGCTGTGGAAGCAGTTCGCGGACATGGGCTTCACCGGCATTCGCATTCCCGAAGCGCAAGGCGGCCTCGGCCTCGGCCATGTCGAGGCGGGGATCGTGCTCGAGGAGATCGGGCGCAACCTGACGCCTTCGCCTTTCCTGGTGACGGCGGTGGCGGTGGTCGAGGCGCTGCGCGGCACGCCGCACGGCGAACGCTGGTTCCCCGGCATCCTCGCCGGCGACATTGTCGCCGCGTTGGCGGTGGACGAAGGGCCCAAGCACCGGCCCGAGGCGATCGCGATGAAGGCGGACCGCTCGGGCAACGGCTTCCGGCTGAGCGGCGCCAAACAGTTCGTCGTCCAGGGCGCCTCGGCGGACCTGATCGTCGTCGCGGCGCGGGCGGAGGAAGGCGTCACCCTGTTCGCGGTCGAGAAGGACGCGACGGGGTTGGAGACGGAGGGCGTCCGGCTGGTCGATTCCAGCATCGGCGCGCGGATGCGGTTCGACGACGTCGAGGTCGATGCCGACGCCGTGATCGGCGAACTGGGCGGAGGCGAGGCCTTGCTGACCCGCATGCTCAACGCCGGCCGGGCCGGCGCGGCGTCCGAAATGGTCGGCCTCGGCGGCGCCGCCATGGCGATGACCGTCGACTATCTGAGGCAGCGCAAGCAGTTCGGCCGCGCGATCGGCGAGTTCCAGGCGCTCCAGCATCGCGCCGCGCATCTCTATGCCGAGCTCGAGATCGCCCGCTCGGCGGCGATCAAGGCGCAGCAATTGCTCGACGAAGACAGCGAGGAAGCCGACGCGATGGTCTCGGCCGCCAAGGCCAAGGCGGGATGGGCCTCGACGCTGGCGGTGCAGGAAGGC
>JBJMTY010000108.1:0-5021 GCA_045811445.1 Allosphingosinicella sp.
ATCCAGTATTTCAAGGACGATGCGACCGCGTTCAACGCGCAGAAGCGCGGCACCATCTCGGGCAAGGGGGTGCTCAACAACCGCATCTCCGAGCATCTCTTCACCCTGCTCGGCCAGATCGGCATTCCGACCCATTTCATCCGCCGCCTGAACATGCGCGAGCAATTGATCCGGCAGGTCGAGATCATCCCGATCGAGGTGGTGGTGCGCAACGTCGCCGCCGGCACGATCTCGAAGCGGCTCGGCATCGAGGAGGGCACCCCCCAGCCCCGCGCGATCATCGAATATTATTACAAGGACGACGCGCTCGGCGATCCGATGATCGCCGACGAGCATATCGCCTGCTTCGGCTGGGCGAGCCAGGAGGAGATGAACGACATCGCCGACATGGCGGTGCGCGTGAACGATTTCCTCTGCGGGCTGTTCGCGGCGATCGGCATCCGTCTCGTGGACTTCAAGCTCGAGTTCGGCCGGCTGTGGGAGAATGACTACGCCCGCACCATCCTCGCCGACGAGATCAGCCCCGACGGCTGCCGGCTGTGGGACATGCGGACCAACGAGAAGCTCGACAAGGACCGCTTCCGGCGCGACCTGGGCGGCGAGGCGGAAGCCTATCAGGAAGTGGCGCGGCGGCTCGGCCTGCTGCCCGAGGGCGAGAACATGGTCCTCGACCTCGACCAGCACAGGCAGAAGCGCGGGAAGTAAGCCCCACGTTCCTCCCCGCCGCCGGGCGGGGAGGGGAACCACCCCTTGGGGTGGTGGAGGGGTCGCCGGCAAGGAGCCACGGTTTCTCGCGCCGGCTGACCTTGTTCCCGCACCTTACCCCTCCACCACCCTTCGGGTGGTCCCCCACCCCCTCGTCCGATGGGGTGGTACTCTGGCCGCCCACCAACCGCGCGACGGGCCGAGGCGGGCGAGCGGATAAGCGTGCAACGAAAAAGGCCGCCTCCTCGCGGAAGCGGCCCGGCCGGTTCGGCTCTCTCCTGAAAACTTAGTCGGCGATCTCCGGGCCGCCGATGGCGACCTGGTCGGCGGCGGCGATGCGGCGCTGGACCGACTGGAGCAGATCGGACGATTGCATGAAGGGCAAAGGGTTGACCGCGCGGCCGTCGAGCCGGACCTCGTAATGGAGGTGGCTACCGGTCGAGCGGCCGGTCGAGCCCATGTAGGCGATGAGATCGCCGCGCTTCACGTGCTGGCCGGAGCTGACGACGTAGCGGGTGAGGTGGCCGTAGCGGGTCTGGATGCCGTGGCCATGATCGATCTCGACCATGTTGCCGTAGCCGCCATTGTTCCATTCGGCGCGGTCGACGGTCCCGTCGGCGGTGGCGTAGATGGCGGTGCCGATCGGGCCGGCGAGATCGACGCCCGGGTGCATGGCGGCGCGGCCGCGGAACGGATCGGAGCGCACGCCGAAGCCCGACGTGTAGTTGACCGACTGCTGGACCGGCATGGCCGAGGGGATGGCGACGGTGCCCTGCTCGAGCTGCTCGAGCTTCTTCCAGCTCGCGAACAGAGCGCGGAAATTGGGATCCTCGCGGCCGCCGGAGGCGGTGGTGGCGACCGGCTCGTAGGGGCCGCCCATGCCGGCCTCGACGAGGCGCTCGGGCTTCAGGCCGACGCGGCGAATCTCGGCCTCGGTGATCGAATAACGGGTCTGGGCGACCCGCTTGATGGCGGCGACGTCCTGCTGCATCGCGGCGACCTGCTGCTTGAGCTGGGCGATCTGGGCCGGATCGGGCGCGGCGCCGGCGACGGCGAGCTGGGTGGCAGCGAACACCGACCAGGCGAGGAGCCCACCGCCGGCGGCGGCGGCCGAGGCCTGAAGGCCCGCGCCGATGCGAACTCGCTTGAGGGCCTTGCCGTCGTGGAAGAATAAATCGCGCGGCTTGAACAGCGTGCGGAACATGTGGAAGACGCCCACGTTCTTCGTTCTGGCCAAAACCTTCATCCTCTTCCCGGCCTTCCGCCAGCGCCAGGGAGCGCGGTGGAATGGACCTCTCAAAACCCGGTCGAGGACGAGTATTTCGCCTCGGCTATCCGTCAGGAGTTGCCCCCTCCGCATCGGATGGCCGGGAGACTGTTAAACATCTCCTGCCGCGGCAAGCCCGGCATAGTAATCCCGGGACAGACCGGCTTGGCTGCGCGCCGAGTCGTTGAAGGGCGGCTTAACCACCCCCCGGAAATGGGCGCCGACCAATCGTTGCCATTCCGAAACAGGGGCGATTCTGCGCGATTCACAGGCCTTTTCGAACCATTTGGTGCCGGCCCGCACGTGGCGGATTTCGTCGGCGAGAATGCGCCTCAATATGGCCGCGGAGCGCGCGTCGCCGGCCGCCTCGAACCGGGCCAAAGTCGCCGGCGTCACGTCGAGCCCGCGCGCTTCCAGCACCATCGGCACGACCGCCAGCCGCGCCAGCGGATCGTGCGCGGTCGCCTCGGCCGCCTCCCACAGCCCGGCATGGGCCGGCAGCGCGCCATAGGCCGAGCCCAGCGACCGCAGCCGCCGGTCGAGAAGCGCGAAATGCATCGCCTCGTCGGCGCCGACCGCGATCCAATCGTCCACGAATTCCGGCGGAAAGCCGCCGCCGAACCGCCCGACCAGGTCGAACGCGAGGTCGATCGCGACGAACTCGATATGGGCGAGGGCGTGGAGCATCGCGACCCGCCCCCGCTCCGACCCGCCCCGGCCGCGCTTGGGCATGCGCGAAGGCGGCAGCAACTCGGGCCGCTCGGGCCGCGCCGGCCGGTCCGGCATGGCGACGTCGAATGTGTGCGCCAGAGCGCCCCGCCGCCACGCCCGCGCCGCCTGCCGGGCGCGCTTCACCTTGTCGGCGGGCTCGGCGGCGGTGAGGATTTCGCGGCAGGCGGAAGCGAGGGTCCGCGCGCCGGTCAGGGCAAGGCCCGCGCGGCGGCGAGGACTTCCTCGGCGTGGCCGGGCACCTTCACCTTGCGCCAGACCTTCTTCACCACGCCGTCGCGGTCGACGAGAAAGGTGGCGCGCTCGATGCCCATATATTTGCGGCCGTACATCGATTTCTCGGTCCAGGTGCCGAACGCCTCGCAGACCGACCCGTCCGTGTCGGAGGCGAGCGGGACCTTGAGGCCGTATTTCTCGGTGAACTTCGCATGGCTCTTCGGGCTGTCCTTGGAGACGCCGAGCAGCCAGGTCCCCGCCTTGTGGAAGTCCTCGGCCAAAGCGGTGAAGCCCTGCGCCTCGGCCGTGCAGCCCGACGTGTCGTCCTTGGGATAGAAATAGAGGACGAGCTTCTGGCCGGCGAAATCGGCGGGGCCGATCGCCTTGCCGTCGGCGCCTTCGAGCTTCACGTCGGGAACCGGATCGCCTTCCTTCAGCATCGTCATTCTCCTGCCATGGCGGCGACACGCGCCCAGAGCTCGGCGACCCTCTGCCGCGCCGAAGCGTGCGCATCAAGCAAAGCCTGCCAGCCGGGCAACCCGCAGGCTTCGGCGACGAGCGGGCGGGTCGCCTCGGGCGGCTCGCTCCCGGTCGGCGCGACGAGCCGGAACATCACCAGCATGCGGGTGAGCAGGCGCAAATGGGGGTCGGTGTCGTCGGGGACCAGGCCGGCCGCGAGCAGATCGGCGATGGCGTTCTCGAGATGGGGGTCGAGGCCGATCCCGGTCCGCAATTGCAGGACGTGGACCGCGAATTCGAGGTCGATCAGCCCGCCCGGGCCGCGCTTGATGTCGAACGGGCCCTGCGGCGGCTTGTGCTGGGCGATGTCGGCCCGCATCCGCACCGCGTCGCGCGTGACCGCCGCCGGATCGCGCGGGGCGCGCAGCGTGCGGTCGATGACCGCCTGGAGCGCCGCCTTGGCCGCTTCGGACCCGTGCAGCGGCCGGGCGCGGAGCAGGGCCATGTGCTCCCAGGTCCACGCCTGGTCGCGCTGATACGCGGAGAATCCCTCGAGCGACACGGCGAGCATGCCGTCGGCTCCGGAAGGGCGCAGCCGCGTATCGACGTCGTAGAGCGGCCCGGCCGGCGTCGGCACGCTGAGCGCGGCGGTGACGCGGGGCGCGAGGCGGTTGAAATAATCGGTGGCGCGCAGCGGCCGCGGACCGTCCGATTCGGCTTCATGGGTGCCCGAGAAGAGATAGACGAGATCGAGGTCGGACGCATGGGTCAGCGCCTCGCCGCCGAGCCGGCCGAGCCCCATGACGAGCAATTCCGAGCCGGGGACCCGGCCGTGGCGGACCTCGAACTCGGCGGTCGCGGCGGCGGCGAGGACGCTCACCGCCGCCTCGGCGATGCGCGAATAGCCCTCGGCCGCCTCAATGGGATCGGTGCGGGCGAGGACGAGCTGGGCGCCGAGCGCGAAGCGGCGCTCGTTGACCCGGCGCCGCACCCGATCGAGCAGGAGCTGGTAATCCTCGCCGGAGCGCTCCGAGCGGCGCAGCTCGTCGGCGAGGTTCGCCGTGGCGGGGACGGGCGCGAAGGCGCTGGCGTCGATCAGCCCGTCGAGCAATTGCGGGCGGCGGCCCAATTGCTCGGCGAGCACCGGCGCGTGGCTGAGCAAGGCCGCGACCTGGCCGGAGAGGCCCGGCCGCGCCTCGAGCAGGCGGTAGAAATTGACGCCGCTGGGCAGCCGCTCGACGATGTCGTCGAAGCGGTTCATCGCCCGCATCGGATCGGGCGCGCGGCCGAACGCCTCGATCACCACCGGCAGCATCGCCTCGAACGCTTCCTGCGCGGCGGGGCTGCGAAGCGACTTGGCCTTGCCGCCGCGCCAGCCGTCGATCCTCAGCCGCGCCGCGGCGGCATCGGCGAAGCCGGCCCGGGAGAGATGGGCCTCGAGCCCCTCGGCCCCGATCGGCAGGCGACGCTCCTCCTGGCCGGCGAGGCCGTCGTAGAGCGTGGCGACATGCTGGGTCAGCCCGGGTCTCGCTTCGAGCAGCCGGTAGAAGTTGATCCCGCTGGGCAGGCGCTCGACGATCGCGTCGAACCGGTTGAGCGCCTGGAGCGGATCCGGAGCCTGGCCGAGAGCCTCGACCAGGCCGGG
>JBJMTY010000109.1:0-5543 GCA_045811445.1 Allosphingosinicella sp.
CGACAAGGAGCTGGGCGCGACCGGCGGCGACGGCTAGCGCGAAGCGGCCGGTCAGGCTGCAGGGCTCCTGCGCAGCGTTATCGGCAAAGTCGAGCCGCACGCGACGCGGCACCGCTCACCCCGGGCCAGCGCATCGCCGACGCCGTCGCGGCGACCATGGGCAGCTGGCGGTTCATCATCATCCAGAGCCTCATCCTGATGGCGTGGATTGCGCTGAACGCCGTCGCCTGGATCCGGCATTGGGATCCCTATCCCTTCATCCTCCTCAACCTCGCCCTGTCGTTCCAGGCGGCCTATGCGGCCCCGTTCATCATGATGAGCCAGAACCGCCAGGCGGACGTCGACCGCCGCAAGGCCGAGGAGGATTACAAGGTCAACATCAAGGCCGAGCTGGAGATCGAGTTGCTCCACCAGAAGATCGACGAATTGAGGGAGCGGGAGATCCTCGCTCTGGCGCAGTCGGTCGAGCGGCTGACCGCCTTGCTCGACAAGGAGCTGGGCGCGACCGGCGGCGACGGCTAGCGCGAAGCCCCCGCGCCTCTTAAGGCCATGGCGATGCCTCCCGCGCCGATCACGCCCGTCATCCTCTCCGGCGGCACCGGCGTGCGCCTGTGGCCGCTGTCGCGGCTGGGCCGGCCCAAGCAGCTCTTGTCGCTGAGCGGCGGCGAGACCCTGCTCCAGCAGACCGCGCGGCGGGTCGCCGACCCGGAGCGGTTTGCGACCCCCCTGGTGGTCGCCGCCGCCGCCGATGCGGACGCGATCGAAGCGCAGCTCGACGAGGCGGGCGTGCCTCTGGGCCGCCTGCTGCTCGAGCCCGAGCCGCGCGGGACGGCGGCCGCCGCCGCGCTGGCCGCGCTCGCCGCGCCGGCCGAGGCCCTGCTCCTCATCCTGCCGAGCGACCATGCCATCGCCGATCCCGCCGGCTTCCTCGCCGCCATCGACGCAGGCCGAGACGCCGCCGAGGCCAAGCGGGTGGTCTGCTTCGGCATTGACGCCAACCGGCCGGAGACCGGCTATGGCTGGGTCAAGGCCCGGGAGCCGGTCGAGGGCGGCGCGTTCGCGGCGGCGGCGTTCCGCGAGAAGCCCGACCGGGCGGCGGCCGAGGCGATGCTCGCCGAAGGCGGCTGGCGCTGGAATGCGGGCATCTTCCTGGTCCGGGCCGACGCGCTGCTCGCCGAGCTCGCCCGCCTCGCCCCCGCGTTGCTGGCGGCGGCGCGCGAGGCCATGGCCGGCGCCCGCGCGGAGGGCACCCGCTTGAGCCCCGACCGCGACGCCTTCGCGCGCGCCCCCGCCGGCTCGCTCGACCGCGTCGTCATGGAGCGCACCGAGGCCCTGGCGGTCGTTCCCGCCGACATGGGCTGGTCCGACATCGGCAGCTGGGCCGCGGTCCACGCGCTCGGCCCGGCCGATGCCGACGGCAACGTGCTGGCCGGCGACGTCGCGGTGCCCGGCAGCCGCAATTGCCTGGTCCGCTCGGACGGGCCGACCATCGTCGCGCTCGGCGTCGAGGATCTGGTGATCGTCGCGACCGAGCGGGCGGTGCTGGTCGTGCCGCGCCGCGACAGCCAGCGAATCCAGGAAGCGATCGACGCGCTCGACGCCCGGCGGGCGCCGCGCCAGGACGAGGAGAGCGAGACGTGACCGAGCTGAGGCGGATCGGATCGACGGAGCTGACGACGCCGAGGCTCGTGCTCGGCGGCAACGTGTTCGGCTGGACCGCGCGGGGCGAGGACGCCTTCCGCATCCTCGACCGCTTCGCCGCCGCCGGCGGCCGGATGATCGACACCGCCGACGTCTATTCCGCGTGGGTGCCGGGCCATCGCGGCGGCGAATCGGAGACCTTGATCGGCGAATGGCTGCGCCGGCGCGGCGGCAAGGGCGAGATGCTGATCGCCACCAAGGTCGGCATGCTGGCCGGGGAAGGCGGCGACAAGCTCGAGCCGGCGCGGATCGCCGCCGCCGCCGAAGCCTCGCTGCGGCGCCTCGGAATCGACACCATCGACCTTTATTACGCCCACCAGGACGACACCGCCACGCCGCTGGCCGAAAGCCTCGCCGCCTTCGACCGGCTGGTCCGGGACGGCAAGGTGCGGGCGCTGGGCGCTTCGAACTATTCGGCCGAGCGGCTCGGGGAGGCGCTCGCCATTGCGGAGCGGGACGGCCTTGCCCGCTATGAGGTGCTCCAGAACGAATATCATCTGATGGCGCGCGACAAGTTCGAAGGCGCGCTGCAGCGGCTCTGCGTCGAGCGAAACATTGGCGTGCTGCCTTATTACGGCCTCGCCTCGGGCTTCCTCACCGGCAAATACCGCTCGCCCGCCGACCAGGGGCAGAGCGTGCGCGGCGACCGCATGGGCAAATATCTCAACCCGCGCGGCTTCGCCGTCCTCGCCGCGCTCGACGAAATCGCCGCCGAGACCGGCACCAGCCCCGCCCAGGTCGCTTTGGCTTGGCTCGCCGCCCAACCCGCCGTCGCCGCCCCGATCGCCAGCGCCCGCACCCCCGAGCAGCTCGAGGAGCTGATCGGCGCGATGGCGCTGGAGCTGAGCGGGGAGCAGATCGAGCGGCTCACCCGCGCCAGCGGAATCTAGCCCAGCATCTCCATGAGCTTCGCCGCCGTCCGCCAATTGCGCGCCGTGACGGGGCAGCCGGCCGCGCGGTCGATGAGCGACGGGGTGAGCTTCGAGGCGCCCGCGCCTTGGGGGTAGTGGAACCAGAGGGCGCCGCCGGCCTGCTTCACACGCTCGCCGGCCGCGGCCTTCGCAGCGATGGTCTCGGCAGCCCCCGCCGCCGGCGCGTGCTTAGGGACGCCGACGAAGACACGATTGGGTTCCGCCCCCGCTTCCTGCGCGAACGGATTGGCGGCGAGGAGCGTGCGCCACTCGGCGGCGGTGCGGATCATCGCCGGGGCTTGGAAGCCGAAGCGCTGCGCCACGGCGCGCTCCAGCGCCGTCTCCAGCGCCCTCGCCTCGCCGTCGGCGTCGAAGACGACGTTGCCGCTCTGGATGTAGGTCTCGACGCTTTGCCAGCCGAGCCCCTCGCACAGCGCCCTCAACTCCGCCATCGGCAGCTTGCGGCCGCCGACGTTGACGGCGCGGAGCAAAGCGACGCGGCGAGTCATGCCGCGAACCCTGCTTGACGCGGGGGCGGGCCGCAAGCCAGTAGCGCGCATGGAAATCGCAAGCGCGTTCAAGCGGCGGGGCCTGCTCTTCGTCCTTTCCAGCCCCTCCGGCGCCGGCAAGTCGACCATCGCCCGCATGCTGCTCGCCGGCGACGACGGCATCGCCATGTCGGTCTCGGCGACGACGCGGCCGATCCGCCCCGGCGAAGTGGATGGGCGCGACTATCATTTCGTCGCAGACGCCGAGTTCGACGCGATGGTCGCCGCCGGCGAGTTCCTCGAATGGGCGCACGTGTTCGGCCACCGCTACGGCACGCTGAAGCGCGAGGTGGTAAAGACGATCGAGGGCGGCCGCGATGTCCTGCTCGACATCGACTGGCAGGGCACCCAGCAGCTGAAGCAGGTCGACCCCGACATCGTCCGCGTCTTCATCCTGCCGCCCTCGATGGCGGAGCTGGAACGCCGCCTCACCGCGCGCGGCACCGACAGCGAGGACGTGATCCGCCGCCGGATGGACCGCGCCGCGGCCGAGATCAGCCACTGGGCCGAATATGATTATGTGCTGATCAACAACGATGCCGAGAAATGCCGCGAGCTGGTCCACAACATCCTCAAGGCGGAGCGATTGAAGGCGACGCGCCGCGTCTTCCTGCACGATTTCGTGCGCGGCCTGATCGGCTAGGCACTTCCTTCGCTTTAGGTTAGGCTCGCCGCCTCAAACGGGGAGGAAGCAATGCTACGCACCCTGATCGGCGGCCTGGTGGGCGGCCTCATCATCTTCGTGCTCGGTTTCATCTTCTGGGCGACCCCGCTCGGCGAGATACCCTATTCGAAGGCGACCGACGCGCAGAACGCCGCGGTGCAGACGGCGCTCGCCCAGAACCTGACGCCGAACGGGACGGGCACCTATGTCATCCCCGCGCACAACAACGCCGAAGGGGCGGTGCTCTACGCCAAAGGCCCGATCGCGACGGTCGATTTCAACACCAAGGGCTTTTCCCCCGACGACATGGGCATGCTGCTGCCCGGCCTGATAACGGCTCTGGTGAGCGGCCTGCTGATGGCGATCGGCCTCTCCGCGGTCGGCGGCGGCGGGCGGGCCTTCGCGCCGGTCGCGCGGCTCGTCGTCTGCATGTCGCTCGCCTTCACCGTCTGGGAATTTCTCGGCTCTCCGATCTTCAACCATTTTGGCTGGCGCTATTGGATCTACGTGTTCGTCGCCGAGAGCGTGTCGCTGATCGTCGCCGGCCTCGTCATCGCGCGCTGGTTCCTGCCGCGCGGGCCGAGGACGGCGAGCGAGCCGGCCTACGAGGCGCCGCCGTCTACAGCAGGGTAAGGAAGCGGTAAGCGGCGTCGAACTCGCGCCGGCGGGATTCGATGGCGGCGGCGGCGAGGGGGTCCTCGCCCCATTGCTCCGCCTGCCAGATCTCGTCGAGATTGGCCGCGGCCCAGGCCTGCTCCAGCCCGATCTCGCCCTCCGCGAGCGCGAGCGCGACGATCAGCGAGCCCGAGATGGTGACGAGCGGCGACAGAGCGGCAAGGCGGAACGGATCGCGGGCGGCGACCTCGTCGGCCAGCCGCGCGACGGTCTCGGCCGGCTGGGCGCGGTGCAGGATGCCGCTCGTCGTCTCCAGCGCGACGCAATAGCGCCGCCGCGCCCAGTCGAGCAGAGGCTCCCAGGCCTCGGCCTGGCGGCGGACCAGCGGTGCCGGCCCCTCGGCCCGGTAGCAGAGCAGGTCGCTCTCGCCATAGCGAGCGAGGCTCACGGCGAAGGCCTCCGGATCCGGCGCGACGCGATCGATGGCGGCGTTGGCGAGGCCGGTCAGCGGCATCGTGCGGGGGTCGATCTCCTCGCCTTGCGCATTCCATTCGGCGGCGATCGCTTCGGCCAGCTCCTCGGTCGGGACGGCGAGCGCGGCGCGCGCCGGCGTCTTCACCGGCCGGCCGTCGAGCAGGATCGCGACGCCGCCAGCCTGGGCGGCGGCCGACGCCTTCTCGTAGAACCTTTTCACCGCCCGTCCTGGCGCTTCCAGTGGCGCGAGAGGGCGGCCGGCCCCCAGAAGCTGGCGGCGAGCCCGCCGACGATCAGCGGCAGGCCGAGCAGCGGCAGCCCGCCGCGCACGATGAGGTCGGTCTGCCACAAAGCGAGGCCGACCAGCACGACCAACGTGCCGGCGATCCGCACCAGGTTCACGATGACGAAGCGGTTGCGCCAGAGATCGTCGTCGGGGGGAGTCATGCCGTTTCCTTCGCATCCGGCGTCATCGCGTCCGCCATCGCCGCCTCGCCCCGCGCGCTGAGCGCCGCGGCGAGCCTCGCGCGGACCTCGGACGGCTTGTCCTGGTCGAGCTTGGCGGTGCCGCGCCACGCCTTGGCGTGCAGCTCGAAGCCGGCGATGGCGTTCAGCAAAGCCTCGTATCGC
>JBJMTY010000110.1:0-4971 GCA_045811445.1 Allosphingosinicella sp.
CCCGCAAGTCCGGGCGCAGCCTGCTCGGCCGCATCTTCGTCCGCAAGACCGGCGGGCGGCTGTTCGACCGGGCCGAGGGCCATGACGAGGAAGCCCTGTTCCACGCCTGGAACCAGGCCCAGCAGACCCGGCGGCCGCTGCTCGTCGTCGCCGACGCGCCCGCGCCCTTGTGGAACATCGCCTTGCCGGACCTGCGCTCGCGCCTCGCCGCCACGCCCCACGTCGAGATCGGCGAGCCCGACGACGCATTAGTCGCCGGCCTGGTCATGAAGCTGCTCGGCGACCGGGGCGTCGCGGTGCCGCCCGAATTGCCGGCTTTCCTCGTGCCGCGCATCGAAAGGAGCTATGTAGCGGTCCAGCAGGTGGTCGACGCCCTCGACCGCGCCGCCTTGTCGCACCATCGTCGCATGACGGTCGCGATGGCGAAACGCGCGCTTGGCGAGGCCGGGATCATGAAACGCGCGAGGAACATCGGATGACCGACGGCGCCCTGGCGGAACGCGAAAGGAGCGTGGCGGCGGCGGCCGCGCTCGATCCGCGCGAACGCTATTTCAATCGCGAGCTCTCCTGGCTCGCCTTCAACCGGCGCGTGCTCGACGAGGCGTGCAACCCCGCCCATCCCTTGCTCGAGCGGCTGCGCTTCCTCTCCATCTCAGGGAACAATCTCGACGAATTCTTCATGGTCCGCGTCGCCGGGCTCAAGGCCCACCGCCTGCTCGGGGTCGAGGAAAGGTCGGTCGACGGCCTCACCCCGGCCCAGCAACTCGACGCCGTCGCCGAGGCGGCGGACGCGCTGACCGACGGCCAGCAGGCGGTGTGGGAGGAATTGCGCCGGGCGCTCGCCGCGCAGAACGTCGTCGTGCTCGGCAACGAAGCGCTCGACGAGGAAACGTCCAAGTTCGTCGAATCGCACTTTCGCGAACAAATCTTCCCGGTCCTGACCCCCCAGGCGATCGATCCGGCCCATCCTTTCCCGTTCATCCCCAATCGCGGCTTCAGCCTGATCTTCGACCTGCGCCAGGCCGGCTCGGGCGAGACGATCCGCGAGCTGCTGATGGTCCCGCCGACCTTGCCGCGCTTCGTCCGCCTCCCCGGCAAGGCGGCCCGCTACATCGCCGTGGAAACCTTGATACGCGGCAACATCGGCACCTTGTTCCCCGGCGCCGACCTGGTCGGCGAAGGCGCCTTCCGCGTCATCCGCGACAGCGACATCGAGGTGGAGGAGGAAGCCGAGGACCTCGTCCGCTACTTCCGCAACGCCATCAAGCGCCGCCGCCGCGGCCGGGTCATCCGCCTCAAGCTCGAAGCCGGGATGCCCGACGACCTCGTCGCCCTGGTCAAAACCGGCGTCGGCGCGGAGGACGCGATCGTCTCCGAATCGACCGGCTTCCTCGGCATCGCCGATCTCGACGCGCTCTACGAGGAGGACCGGCCCGACCTCAAGTTCGCGCCCTTCACGCCGCGCTTCCCCGAGCGGGTGCGCGAGCATGGCGGCGACTGCTTCGCGGCGATCCAGTCGAAGGACATCGTCGTCCACCACCCCTATGAGAATTTCGAGGTGGTGGTCGAATTCCTCAAGCAGGCCGCCGCCGACCCCGACGTGGTCGCGATCAAGCAGACCCTCTACCGCGCCGGCAAGCAGTCGGCGATCATCCGCGCGCTGATCGACGCCGCCGAGGCGGGCAAGTCGGTGACCGCGATCATCGAACTGAAGGCGAGGTTCGACGAGGAGCAGAATCTGCTCTGGGCCAACGCGCTGGAGCGGGCCGGCGTCCAGGTCGTCTACGGCTTCATCGAGTGGAAGACCCACGCCAAGGTATCGATGGTGGTGCGGCGCGAAGGCAAGGGCTACCGCACCTACTGCCATTTCGGCACCGGCAATTACCATCCGGTGACGGCGCGCCTCTATACCGACCTCAGCTTCTTCACCGCCGATCCCCGGCTCGGCCGCGACGCGGCGCAGCTGTTCAACTACATCACCGGCTATATCGAGCCGCGCGGGCTGGAGCTGCTCACCATGTCGCCGCACGGCCTCAGGGACGAGCTGCTGCGGCTGATCGAGCGCGAGGCGGACAATGCCGCGCGGGGGCTCCCCGGCGCGATCTGGGCGAAGATGAACGCGCTGGTCGATCCGATAATCATCGACAAGCTCTACGAGGCGGCGGCGGCGGGCGTGGAGATCGACCTCGTCGTCCGCGGCATATGCTGCCTGAGGCCCGGGGTGCCGGGCCTGTCGGAGACGATCCGGGTCAAGTCGATCGTCGGCCGCTTCCTCGAGCACAGCCGCATCTGGTGCTTCGGCAATGGCGATGAGCTGCCCAATCGCGAGGCGCGGGTCTATATCAGCTCGGCCGACTGGATGCCGCGCAACTTCGACCGGCGGGTCGAATATATGCTGCCGATCGAGAACCCGACGGTGCACGCCCAGATCCTCGACCAGGTGATGGTCGCCAACCTGCTCGACGACGACCAGAGCTGGCGGCTTTACCCGGACGGAAGCTACAAGCGCATCTCACCGCACGGCGACAAGGCGTTCAACCTGCATCATTATTTCATGACCAATCCTTCGCTCTCGGGGCGCGGCGCGGCGCTGAGGAGCAGCGGCTCCGTGCCCAAGCTGCGCTTCCGCCGGGGCTGAGCCGTTGCTCGACGGCAAGCCGGCGGCGATCGTCGACATCGGATCGAACTCGATCCGCCTCGTCGTCTATGCGGGGGCGCCGCGCATCCCCAGCGTCGTGTTCAACGAAAAGGTGCTGGCGGGGCTCGGCCAGGGGCTGGCGGAGACCGGCCGGCTGGGCCGCGAGCCGCGCGAGCGGGCGCTGGCGGCGCTGCGCCGCTTCCGCCTGCTGATCGACGAGATGGGGGTGGGGGACCCGCACGTCCTCGCCACGGCGGCGGTGCGCGACGCCTCCAACGGCGCCGACTTCCTCGACCAGGTGCGCGCCGTCGGCTTCGACCCGCACGTCATCTCGGGCGAGGAGGAAGGGACGCTGGCCGGCCTCGGCGTCCTGTCCTGCATCCCCGAGGCGGACGGCATGGTCGGCGATCTCGGCGGCGGCAGCCTCGAGCTGGCCGAGGTAAGCGGCGGCGCGGTCAGGCGCGCCATCTCGCTGCCGTTCGGCGTGCTCCGCATCGGCCCCGCCGACGCCCGGACCCAGGCCAGGCTCGGCAAGGCGCTGCGGGCGGCGCTCAAGGATTCGGGCCTGGCCAGAAAGGGGCGGGGGCGGCCGTTCTACATGGTCGGCGGCTCATGGCGGGCGCTCGCCCGGCTCGACATCCTTTCGACCGGCTATCCCCTGCCGATCACCCATCATTACGAGATGCAGCCGGGCCGGGCCGCCGAGCTGCGCCGCCTGATCCAGAATCTCGACCGCGCCGAGCCGCGCACGCTCGAGACTCTGACCGCCTCGCGCATCCCGACCCTGCCGGCGGCCAAGCTCGTCCTCTCCGCGCTCGCCGAGGCGCTCGAGCCGAGCGCGCTGATCGTCTCCAGCTTCGGGATCCGCGAAGGCTATCTCTTCTCGCGGCTCAGCGCGGCGCAGCGCGCCGAGGACCCGCTGATCGAGGCGGCGCGGGAAGCGGGCAGGGGCCTTTCCCGCTTCCGCGAGCATGGCGACCTGCTCGATTCGTGGATCGCGCCCTTGTTCGAGGGCGATTCGCCGGGGGACAAGAGGCTGCGCCTCGCCGCCTGCCTGCTCGCCGACGTCGCCTGGGCGGCGCATCCCGATTTCCGCGCCGAGCGCGGCGTCGAGATGGCGCTGCACGGCAATTGGGTCGGCGTCGACGCGCCGGGGCGGGTGATGATGGCGCAGGCTCTGTTCGCCAATTTCGGCGGCGGGCGGGCGATCCCCGACGCCCGCGCGGCGTCGCTGTGCAGCGAGGCGCAGCTCGACCGGGCGCTGCGCTGGGGCCTGGCGATGCGGCTCGGCCAGCGCCTGTCGGGCGGCCTCGCCGCCGCGCTCGAGCGCACGCGTTTGTCGCGGGAAAACGGCATCGTCCGCCTCGCGCTGCGCAAGGGCGAGGAGGCCCTTTACGGCGAGACGGTCGACCGCCGCTTCAAGAAGCTGGCCGCCGCTTTGGGGTGCAAAGCCGAGGTGAGTCTCGCTCCTCCCCGGGACGGGGAGGGGGACCATGCGGAGCATATTGGAGGGGGCCCACCTCTCCGCCGCTCCTGAGGCGGGCCCCCTCCACCGGACTGCGTCCGGTCCCCCTCCCCGTTCCGGGGAGGAGCTTTTACTGGCCCTGCTCGGTCCTCGTCATCAGCAGCTTGCCGCCTTTGACCCCGAACGCCAGCCGCCCTTCGACCAGATCGAGCGCGTCGCGGCCGAACTGCTCGAAGCGCCAGCCTTCGAGGATCGAGAGGCCTTCGCGGCGGCCGGCGGCGAGCAATTCGAGCTCGTCCGAGCGGGCGATCAGGCGCGCCGCGACGTTGGTCTCGCGCGAGCGGATCTTGAGCAGGAGCTTCAAGAGATCGGCGACCAAAGCGCCTTCCTTGCCGAGCCCCGGCCGCTCCTCGCGCGGCGGCAGCTCGTCGGGCGAGAGCGGCGCGGCGTCGCGCAAAGCCGCCATCAGCCGCCCGCCTATGTCGTTCGAGGCCCAGGCGGGGGAGAGGCCGCGCACCCGCGCCAGCCCTTCCTGGCTGGCCGGGGGATGGGCGGCGACGTCGGCGAGCGTCTCGTCCTTCATGATCCGCCCGCGCGGCAGATTCTTGCCCCGCGCTTCCTGCTCGCGCCAGCCGGCCAGCGCCTTCAGCCGGCCGAGCACCTCGGGCTTGCGGCTGGAGACGCGCACGCGCTTCCAGGCCAGGGCCGGGTCGTTCTCGTAATTGGCGGGGTTGGCGAGCCGCTCCATCTCCTCGTCCAGCCACTCGCCGCGGCCGGTCTTCCTCAGGCGCTGGAGCATCTTGGGGAAGAGCGTGGCGAGGTGGGTGACGTCGCCGATCGCATAGTCGATCTGGCGCTTGTCGAGCGG
>JBJMTY010000111.1:0-3228 GCA_045811445.1 Allosphingosinicella sp.
ATCGGCGCGGCGGCGTCGCGCGAGGCGGATGGACGCTTCACCCCGCCCTACGAGCTCGCCCGCTCGCTCTGCCTGTTCGGCGCGGCGGCGGCGGGGGTGGCGCCGATCGAGACGGTCTATCCCGCCTTCCGCGACCTCGCCGGGCTCGCCGCCTATGCGGCGCGGGCGCGGCGCGACGGCTTCACGGGCATGATGGCGATCCACCCGGACCAGGTGGCGGCGATCAACGCCGCCTTCACGCCGAGCGAGGCGGAAGTGGCGCATGCGCGTGCGGTGGTCGCGGCGTTCGAGGCCCATCCCGGCGCGGGGGCGCTGTCGCTCGACGGCCGGATGATCGACCGGCCCCACCTCGTCCAGGCGCAGCGGCTGCTCGCCGCCGCCGGCCACTGACGCTCAGGCCGCCGGCGGGGCGGCGTCGGGGTCCTTGTAACGCGTCTCGATGAAGCGGCCCTGCGCCTCGAAGGCCTGGCGGTCCGATTCGGTCAGGCGCGCGCCGATATCGTCGAGCGCCTGGCGGGCGGCGTCGAGGCTGGCGACCAGGCGCTGGTCGGCGCTCATACCCTCGCCATCGGCCTGGTGACGGTAGGCGGCGGGAATGCGCTCGTAGCGGTCGATCAGATCGGGGAGGTGCTTGCCCATAAGCCGCCGCGCGTCCTGCGCCAGCGGGTCGAGCGGATCGACCTCGCCGAGCCGCGATTCGAGCAAAGGAAGCTGGGCGCCGATCGCGTCGAGCCGCCGCGCGGCCGGAGCGGGCAGCGCCGCGCGCTCGCGCACCAGCACGCCCTCGAGCTGGCGGACGACGGTCCGGGTCGGCAATTCCTCCGAATAAGCCACGCGCTTCGGCTCGGACGGCCAGAAGGAGAAGGCGATCAGGATGCCGAGTATGGCGACCGCGACCAGGAACAGGCCGTTGATGCCGATCGGCCCGACCAGCAAGCCGAAGCCGATCGTCGCCACGATCAAAGCGGCGATCGCCGCGCCCATGCCGGTGATGCGCCTCGCCGTCGCCCGCGCCGCGCGGCCGTAGCGCCGGCGCGCCAGCCCGACGCTTTCCGAGGCGCGGCCGTCCCAGCGGGCGAGCGTGTCGTCCAGCCGGGCGATCGCGTCGTCGACGCTGCGGGGGCGCCTGGCCATCTCAGCCCTCGAGCGGGGCGAGCAGCGGCGAGGCGGCCGAGCCGCCGGAGACCTGGTTCTGCGCCACCCCTTCGGCGCGGGCGATATAGCCGCGGCTCTTCTCGACCTCGCTGGAGAGGGTGTCGACGGTCTGCTTCATGCTGCCGAGCGCGTCGGCCTTGAACTGGTCGATCATGTCCATCGTGTCGTAGATGTTCTGGAAGGCGCGCTGCAGCGTCTCGAGCGGGATGGTTGCCGAAGCCGCCTGCTTGTGGATCTCCCCGGTCTGGTTCTTGAGCATCGTGCCGGTCGAATCGATGACGTTGGCGGTCGTCGTGTTGAGCGAGGTGATCTGCTCGAGCACCAGCTTCTGGTTGGTGAGCGCGGAAGCGACGGTGACGGCGGTGCGCAGCGCCGAGACGGTGGTGGTCGAGGCGCGGTCGACGCCCTTCACCAGCTCGACATTGTTCTTCTTGACGAGGTCGAGGGCGAGATAGCCCTGCACCGTCACCGCCATCTGGGTCAGCAAATCGGTGGTGCGCTGGCGGGTGTAGAACAAAGCCGTCTCGCGGATCGCCTTGGCCTTGGCCGGCTCGGTCGCGTCGAGCTCGTTGGCTTTCTCCTCCAGCTTCGCGTCGAGCGCCTTGGAGATGTGGATCATCTGCTCGAGCTGGCCCATCGTCTTCCACATCGCGGCCCGCTCGGTGGCGATCGCGGCATTGTCCATGAGCAGCTCGTCCTTGCCCGAGGCGAGGCTGTTCAGGATCTTCGAGATGTGGGTCTGGGCGGATTGGTATTTCTGGAAATAATTGCCGAGCTTGTTGCCGAACGGGATGATGCCGAGGATCTTGCGCGGCTTGCTGAGCCCGCCCTGGCGGCCGGGGTCGAGCCCTTCGACGGTGCGGCGCAGCTCGGCGAGGTCGGCGCCGATGCCGCTGTCCTTGTCGATCGCCTTGACCGGCCGGTCGAGGAAGCGGTTCGAATGGCCGGCGGCCTCCGCGATCTGCTTGCGGCCCATGTTGGTGAGCTCGTCCACCTTGCGGCCGAATTCGGGGCTGTTGGCGTCGGCGGCGACCAGCTCGGCCACATATTTGTCGACCACCGTGTCGAGCTTCGACTTCACGTCGTTCTCGATCGGCACGAGACCCGCCGCCGCTTCCGGCGCGACCGGCGCGACGGCCTCGGGCGCCTCCAGCTTCAGCTTGGTCTCGGTGGCCATGATCGCTCCCTCCGTCTTCCTCGCCGGTAAATGGGGCAGGGGCCCCACCCTGTGCAAGAGGGAAAGTGTGTTAGCCGACTAAATCAGTGAGAGGGGCGCACCCGCCGCGGACGCGGAAAGGGCGGCGGAACCGAAGTCCCGCCGCCCCGACGCGTACTCAACTGGATGCGCGGCGATTAGCCGTTCATCTGGGTCGAGACGTTGTTGAAGGTCGTGCCGAGGCTCGTGCCGATATTCTTCATCGCGGCGATGGCGGCGACGGCGATCAGCGCGGCGATCAGGCCATACTCGATGGCGGTGGCGCCCTTTTTGTTGCGAACGATCTTGCGAATGAAGCTCATGTCCGGTCTCCTGTTGCGAAACTTCGAAGTTCCAACTGCCGGCCCGCCGATGTCCACTTCATTGGGCCGCTTCTCATCATTACGGGCGGGAAGTTATCAAAAGGTTGACGCGCGCGAGCCTGGATCAGGCATTGTTGAGGACGTTGTCGGACACGCTGTTCCACATCGTCGTCGTGCTGGTCGCGAACAGGCGCAGGCCGGCGATCATCGCCAGCACCACTAAAGCCAGGATCAGGCTGTACTCGACCGCCGACGCACCGCGCCGGTCTCCGATCAGCTTCCCAAGCTTCCGCATAGCGCCTAACCCCCACCGCTGCCGTTTCACCACGGCATGAGGCGCGGCATAAGCCCGCAGGGTTAAAGGACTCCTAGCAAGCGGGCGCGATGGTGAAAAAAACCGAGACCATGATCGTGGTGGCGGCCGCCCTGCGCGGCGGCGAGGGCCGGTTCCTGCTCCAGCGCCGGCCCGAGGGCCGGGCGATGGCGGGGCTGTGGGAGTTTCCGGGCGGCAAAATCGAGCCGGGCGAGCGTGCCGAGGAGGCGCTGGCCCGCGAG
>JBJMTY010000112.1:0-17573 GCA_045811445.1 Allosphingosinicella sp.
ACACTCTTTCCTACACGACGTCTTCCGATCTCCCCATCGGCTCCGCCGACAGGGAGGACTGACTACTCCCCGTCATTCCGGCGAAGTCCGGCATGACGAGGATGATCCTTGGCGGCGGCGAGATCCCCTCAAGTACACGAAACCTCAACGTCTGCCGAACGGCACCACCTTGTTGTCGGCGTCGTGGCCGATGTCGGCGCGGCCGAGATAAGGGAGGCCGGCGCGGCCGCACCAGAAGCGGAACAGCGCTTCCTCGTCCTCGCCGAAATCGGGGTCGTTGGCCGGCACGTCGCTGAAGCGGCCGAGCCGGAGGCCGGCGCTGCGGCGGACGTTGGGGCTGGCGGTGACGTGGAACAAGGCGCGGTCGGCCCGGTACATATGCTCGGAGACTTCCTCGAAGAGGATTTCGTGGCCGGCGAGATCGGGCTCGATCGCGGTGCCGAGCAAATGGCTGAAGACGGTGAGGTTGAAGGCGATCGAGGGCGCGTCGCCGAGCCCCGGCTCGAGCGCGTCCGGCTCCCGCCGGGTCAGCCAGGCGAGCGCGCGGCGCACCGCCCTATCGCCCCCCTCGCGGCGCAGATCGTTGGGCATCGGCCCGTGGGCGAGATCGGGGAAGCCGGCGCGGTAGAGGCCGGCGAGCACGAAGCCGGCGTCGCTATAGCCCAGATAGGCCTTGTCGCGCGCCGCCGGCCCGAGCGCGGCGATCGCCTGCTCGACGATCCGGCACGAGCCGTAGCCGCCGCGCGCGAACCACAAAGCGTCGAAGCCGGGATCGCTCGCCACCGCGACGAAGGCTTCGAGCCGCGTCCGGTCGTCGCCGGCGAAATGGTTGTGCGAGAGGAAGCATTGCGGATGGAAGACGAGCTCGACGCCCGGCGCCGCCTCGGCGGCGACGGCGGCGACCGCCTCGGCCGTGGCGGGCAGGATCGGGGCCGAAGGCGCGACGATTCCGATCCGCATGTGCCCCTCTTCCCCTTTGCAACCCTGGCCGGACCTCAATAGGGCGGCGCCATGGCGGCTTCCAAATATTTCTTCTGCGGGATCGGCGGCAGCGGCATGCTGCCCCTCGCCCTTCTGCTCCGCGCCGCCGGCGCCGAGGTGGCGGGCTCGGACCGCTCGCGCGACCAGGGGCGATCCCAGGACAAGTTCGCCTATCTCGAGCGCCAGGGCATCGCCCTCTTCCCGCAGGACGGCAGCGGCCTCGCCTCCGCCGACCAGGTGCTGGTCGCCTCGGCGGCGATCGAGGAGGATGTCCCCGACGTGGCGGCGGCCCTGCGGGTCGGCGCCTCGCGCACGACGCGGGCCGAGTTGCTCGCCCGCTTGTTCAACGCCGCGCCGGTCTCGATCGGAATCGCCGGCACTTCGGGCAAATCGACGGTGACCGGCATGGTCGCCTGGATCCTGTCGCGGGCCGGCAAGGCGCCGACGGTGATGAACGGCGCGGTGATGAAGAATTTCGCGAGTCCCGAGGCGCCTTATGCCAGCGCGGTGGCCGGCGACCGCGGTTTCTTCGTCAGCGAAGTGGACGAGAGCGACGGCTCGATCGCGCTCTACGATCCGCGCATCGCCGTCATCAACAACGTCACGCTCGATCACAAGTCGCTCGACGAGCTGCGTCCCTTGTTCCGCAGCTTCGCCCAGAAGGCCGAGAAAATCGTGCTCAATCTCGACGACGCGGAGAGCCGGGAACTCATCCCCTGGGTCGCGCCGCCGCGCCGGCTCGATTTCTCGTTCGAGCGGCGCGACGCCAGCTTCGCCGCGGGCGGCGTCGACGAAGGCGAAGGCGAGGTCCGCTTCGCCTTCCGCCATGCCGGCGAGAGCCACGAGGTGGTGCTGCCTCTGTGGGGCGCGCACAACGCCGCCAACGCCCTCGCCGCGATCGCCGCCGCCTTCGCCGCCGGCGTGCCCGCCGCCGCGGCCGCCGCGTCGCTCGCCAGCTTCCAGGGCCTGCGCCGCCGCTTCGAGATGGTGGGCATGAGGGGCGGCGTCGCGGTGATCGACGATTTCGCCCACAATCCCGACAAGATCGCCGCCAGCCTCAAGGCGGCGCGGGCGAAGCTGGAAGGGCGGCTGCTGCTCTTCTTCCAGCCGCACGGCTACGGCCCCCTGCGGCTGATGAAGCAGGCTTTGGTCGACACGTTCGTGCGCGGCATGGGCGACGACGACGTGCTGATCCTCTCCGATCCGGTCTATTATGGCGGCACGGTCGACCGCTCGATCGGCAGCGAGGACATCGTCGCCGCGGTGCATATGCGCGGACGTCAGGCCGAGCATATCGCCGGCCGCGACGCCTGCGGCGCCCGCTTGGCCGAGCTCGCGCGTCCCGGCGACCGCATCCTGGTCATGGGCGCCCGCGACGACACTTTGAGCGCCTTCGCCCAGGACATTCTCGCGCGTTTGCCTTCGACCCCCGCCCCCTGAGCGCGAGCGGCGTCGAAGCTCAGCCCGCGACGGTGAGGTCCACCTTGTCGACCCATTCGGGGAAGAAGGCCGGCTCGCGGTTCGACCAGCCGGGCGCCGTCGCGGCGGCTTCGCTGATCGACTGGAGCAAGGCCCGGCGCCGCTCCGGGTGGAGGTGCGGCAAGGCGGCGGCGGCGCAGAAGGCGCCGGGCAGCCACGGCCGCACCGCGGCGCCGATCAGCCGCTCGTAGAGGAAGCGGTAGGAGGCGAAATCGGGCAGCCGGTCCTGGCCGAGGTCGAAGGCGGTCATGGTGACGAGGGCGCCCATCATCGGCTCCATCTCGTCGAGGCCGCTATCGTCGGGGACGCTGGCGCGGATCTGGTCGAGGCGGCGGTAGACGCGCTCCTGGGCGCGGATCGAGGCGGCCTCGCCGGCGTCGCGCGACCAGCGGCGCATCGCGTCGCGGCGGCCGAGGCCGATGTCGAGCGAACGGCGCAGGTAGCGCTGAGTCGCGGCCGAGAAGCCGGCGAACTCCTTCATCTCCACCAGTGTCAGCGCGCCGTCGGCCGGCTTGGTGCTCGTCGCCATGAACCCACTCCCACTCTCAACCCGGCGGAGATCATGCGCTGCAAGGGGTTACCGGCCCCTTAACCAAATCCCCGCTCCCCATATGGAAGTGAATCAGAGTTCGATTCGACCGGCAATCGAAAAGCGCCCGGCCGCGTGGCGAGGGCCGGCCGGTGTAGCATCCCGGCCACAGGCAATTTTGTGAAAGGGCGTAAAATCAACCTCTTGACGGACGCGTAACGACTTTTCCACAAGAAAGTCGCGAAACCCCCCGATCGCCCGATGTTGCCGCCCGATGTGCCCACGAAAAAACGCCCTGCGCGGCACTTCGCTACTTTACATATTGCTGGATCGCATAGCGGCAGGGGTCGGCCCGGCACTTGGCCATGCGCACCTCGAGCGTGTAGTTCGCGTCGCCCGCCGGCTTCGCCGAGACGATGGGATAATCGTCGGCCTGGACGTCGCTGTCGACCTGGTTGCCGGCCGCGTCGTAGAGGACGAGGTCGAGGTCGCTGCAATCGGTGTCGCAGCCGCCCATGATCTGCGAGGTGAGCCCGCCGCCGAGGCGGATCGTCAGCCGCTCGCGCGCCGTGTTGGCGAGGCCGCCGGAATGCGCGAAGCCGCCATAGCGATAGCCGCGGTCGAAGAAGGGCTTGGCCGCCGCGTCCATGTAGCGCTTGACCTGCTGGGCCCATTGGTCGCCCTGCTGCGCCGCGCTCGGCGCGGCTCCCAGAGCAACGAGCCCCGCCGCCGCGATTGCCAGCCTCCGCCCGATCATCTGAGCCTCCCCCGCCTGCCGCGCGAGGCTCCCCCTAATTGGTGAGGCTGTCAAGTTTTCGACAAACCGCCGCGGCCGTTCTACCAAATGCGCGCGGCGATGCGGCGGAGCGGGCGCAACAGGCTAGAGGGGGAGAGATGGACGACGCCCGCACTCTGCCCGGCCGCGCGCGCCTGCCCGATCTGCCGCTCGCGGCGGCGTCGATCGGCGGCTTCTGGCTGTTCTATTTCGCGACGATCGCGGTGCGCACCGCGATCGTCGACCAGGAATATGCCACTCTGGTCTACAGCGCGCTCGGCTGCGTGATCGGCGCGATCCTCACCTTCTGCGTCTGGATCGTCCTCGCCTTCGCCGCCGAGGAGAGCGTGCGCGTCCAGGTGGTCGCCGCCGCCATCGCCTGCATTCCGGCGGCGGCCATCTTCTCGACCTTCAACCTCGCCTTCGCTGTCCACCAGCCGCTCGTCGCGCGCACCGTCATCACCGAGCATCGCGGCGACCGCGTCATCCTGAAATCGGTCGAAGGCGACCAGATCGGCCTCCCGGCGGAGGTCGAGCGCCGGGTGGCGCCGATCTCCGCCGAGGTCCGCCGCCAGCGCGTCGTCCGGCTGATCGCCGACGGCCTCGTCACCTGGTATTTCTTCTTCGCGGCCTGGGCGAGCTTCTACATCGCGATGAGCAGCGCCAACCGCCTCCGCGCCGCCGAGCGCCGCCTGTCGCGGGCCGAGCGCGACGCCCAGGCCGCCCAGCTCCGCGCGCTGCGCTACCAGGTCAATCCGCACTTCCTGTTCAACACCTTGAACTCGCTGTCCTCGCTGGTGATGGGCCGGCGCGAGGAGGAGGCCGAGCGGATGATCATGAACCTCTCGACCTTCTTCCGCTCGAGCCTCGCGCTCGATCCCTCCGGCGACGTGACGCTCGCCCGGGAGCTGGAATTCCAGCAGCTCTATCTCGATATCGAGACGGTGCGCTTCCCCAACAGGCTCAAGGTCCGCTTCGACGTGCCGCGCGCGCTGCGCGGCGCCCGCCTGCCGCCGCTCCTCCTCCAGCCCGTGGTCGAGAATGCGATCAAGCACGCCGTCGCCCGCACGCCCGAGCCGGTCACGCTGACCATCGCGGCGCGCGAGGAGGATGCGCGGCTGATCCTCATCGTCGAGAACGACCGCGGCCCGGCGGCGCGGGCCGGCGGCGAAGGCGATTCGAGCGGCACCGGCGTCGGCCTCGCCAATGTCTGCGAGCGGCTCGCCGCCCGCTTCGGCGACGCCGCCGAGTGCGAGTCGGGGCCCCTGCCGGGCGGCGGCTACCGCGTCACCCTCGCCATGCCGCTCGAGCTCGACTGATGGCGCCGATCCGCTTCCTGGTCGTCGACGACGAGCCGCTCGCCATCGAGCGGCTGCAATTGCTGCTCGCCCGGATCGACGGCGTCGCCCTCGCCGGGACCGCGCTCGAGGGCGAGGCGGCGCTGCGGCTGGTCGAGGCGACCGAGCCGGACGCGGTCCTGCTCGACATCGCCATGCCGGGGATGGACGGGATCGACGTCGCCCGCGCCTTGGCCCGCGCGAAACGGCCGCCGGTCGTCGTCTTCGTCACCGCCTTCGACACGTTCGCGGTGGCCGCGTTCGACGTGGAAGCGGTCGATTACGTGATGAAGCCGGTGTCGCTGGAGCGGCTGTCCCGCGCGGTCGAGCGCGCCCGCGACCGGATCGCGACCCGGGGCGAGGGGCAGGGCGATGCGCAGTCGGCCGAGCCGCCGCGGCATCTCGAGGAATTCTGGGTGTCCGAAGCGCGCGGCCTCGTGCGCCTGTCGGCCGCCGATGTCGACCGCGTCACCGCCGAGCGCGATTACATGCGGCTCCACGTCGGCAAGAGGAGCTGGCTGATCAACCACACGATCGGCCGGCTGGAGGAGGAGCTGGATCCGGCCCGCTTCGTCCGCCTGCACCGCTCGGCGATGGTGCGGCGGGATTTCGTCACCGGCCTGCGCCGCGACGACGGGGGGCGCTGGTGGGCCCGGCTCGCCGACGGCGAGGAGCAGAAAGTGGGGAGGCTCTACCTCCGCAACGCCAAGGGGCTCGCCGGGCGCTGAGGCGAGTCAGCATCCGGCGAGCCGCCCCGGAAATCGAGCCTATCAGCGGGCGCGAAGCGCGAGGATCGTCCCGCGGGCGCTGCCGGCGCTGGCGAGGGCGACGTCGGCACGGGCGTTGGCGAGGATCGCCGCCCGGCACGCCTGGACCTTGCCCTGCAGCTTCAGGTCGAGCGACGGGACCTGGCCGCAATAGTCGATCGCGGCGTTGCGGACCCGACGGTCGAACGAGGCGGCGCCGGCCGGGTTGGCCATGTCGAGGCCGGCATAGCTGATGGTGAGGCTGTCCTCCGGAGCCGGCGAGGCGGCGGCGGGCGTGGCGGCGAGCAGGGTGACCGCGGCCATCGCCGCGGCGCCGAGCGCCGAGAGAGTCTGCTTGATCATGTCTCCGGTCCTTCGTCTGTCCAAGGGGGCGCGACGCAGGCCCCGTCCCGGGGATGAGGCGAGCCGGAGCCCACGCCGCTGATCGTCGGGATAGACGGGCGTTCCGGCGCGCGCGCGCCACGTTCGACGCGCGGTCCGCTTGCTTCTGCCAAATGCCGGGAAGGGCGACGAACGGCGCGCCGACGCCGACGAACGTGCGGAAAGAGCGGACCGCCGGCGCGTTGTCGAACCGCCAGCAAAGGAGTTTAGCGTGACCCGATCGAACAGCGGCGGCGGCAAGAGCCAGAACAATCGCGGCAATCCCACCCTCGAAGAGCATGAGCGCGCCGCCGGCCGCTCCGGCGCCGCCATCACCGGCGAGAAGAAAGTCGCCTCCGAGCCCGACCGCCAGAGCGCGCGCAAAAGGCAATCGAGCTGATCCCGGTTCCTCCCGCGCTGCCAGGCGTGGGGAGGGGGACCACCCGAGAGTGGTGGTGGAGGGGGGGAGCAGGCCACGCCCAACACCCCACCACCACCCTTCGGGTGGTCCCCCTCCCCGTCTTCGACGGGGAGGAACTTCTAGTACAGCCCCACCACCCCCTTCATCGCGGCGAGCATCCTGGCCGTGTCGTAGCCGATTCCCGCCTTGAACACGTAGGGCATGCGATCGAGCGCCGCCGGGTCCCTCACCGGATCGCCGTCGACCAGGACCAGGTCGGCGCGCTTGCCGACCGCCACCGAGCCGATTTCGGTATCGCGGCCGAGGTAGCGGGCGCCGTTGAGGCTCGAGATGCGCAGCGCCTCGGGAAAGCTGAAGCCGCCCTCGACCAGCAATTGCACCTGCCGCCGCGCCGACCAGCCGGGGACGACGCCGCCATAGCCGGTCGGATCGGTGCCGGCGAGCAGCAGCCCGCCCATCGCCACGAAGCGCTTCTCCATCCGCATCAGCCTGGGAAGAAAGGCCCGCCACACCGCCGCCTGCGGGGCGCCCTGGATCGCCGCCCAGCGTTTCTCGTAGCTCTCGCGCAGCGGCGGCATCAGCAGCGCCCGCGCCGCTTCCGGCGCCTCGGGACGGCCGGGCGTGAAGGTCTCGAAAACCGTGAGGGTCGAGGTCAAGGCGACGTGCCGGTCGATCAGCAGCCGCATCAGCGCGCCGATCTCGGGCCCGTCCGGGTCGAGCGCGGCGAGCGCGGCGAAGGTCTCGCCTTGCGGCGGGCAGACATCGGGTTTCTTCGTCTTCACGAAGTCGGTGGCGACGGCGAAGCTGTGCTCGAGATTGTCGATGCCCATCGCCGCCGCCTCGGCATAGGTCACGGAGCAAAGGTGTCCGGTGAGCTTCATCCGGTGGCGGTGGGCGGCGTCGATCGCGCCCTTGAGCTCCGCGCGCGTCAGGAAATTATAGGCCTTGAACGAGGTCGCGCCGGCCTGGGCCCAGAAATCGACGGTGCGCGCCGCGTCGGCGGCGTCCCTCAGCCCCGCCATCTTCTTCGAGAGCAGGGTCGCGCCCTCGAGATAGGGGCCGGTCGCGTCCATGTCGGGGCCGGGCTGCTCGCCCCGGGCTATGGCGCGGGCGGTGTTGATGTCGGCATAGGGCGCCATCGATCCCGCCGTGCGCAGCGTCGTCGTGCCGCCGGCCAAATAGAGGCGCGAGAAGCTCCAGGGATATTCCTCATATTCCCCGCCTTTGGGCGAGGGGTAGAAGAAATGCTCGTGCACCATGACGAAGCCGGGCAGCAAAGTCTTGCCGCGCCCGTCGATCACCGTCGCGCCGGCCGGCGCGGGCACCGCCCCGATCGCCGCGATCCGGCCGCCGCGCACCAGCACGGAGACGTCGCGCCGCGGCGCCGCGCCGGTGCCGTCGACGAGCTGGACGTGGTCGATGAGGATGTCGCCGCCCGGATAAGCGACGAACGCCTTGTCGGCGGGCGCGAATTTCGCCGTCGGCCCCTCGGCCGGAGGAGCCGGCGCGGCGCCGAGGAGCAGCAACGCTAGCAAGGCAAGCTTCTTCATCGGGCACCTCCGAAACAAGGGAGATACCGACACTCCCACCCGCCCGAAAGTACCACTTTCGGGCGACCGGTTTTACGGCCCGATCTCGTGGACGTGCTGGACGACGCGGTGGCGCAGCGGGCCGCCGAGGCCGAGCGCCTGGGCGAGGCGGTCGTCCCAGCCATAGGGGTCGCCGCGGAACACGACCCGGCCGCCGTCGAGATAGGCGGTGTGGTAGAGCAGCCGCACCGGGATCTTGGCCGGCAGCGAGACATTGGTCTCCTTGCCCGTCGCCAGCGCCTTCTCGAACCCGTCGCTCACCCCTTCGTCGGCCGCCAGCAGCCGCGCGAAGCCGAGCGCGTCGGCGACCCGCACGCAGCCGTGGCTGGCATGGCGCTCGGGCAAAGCGAACATCGCCTTGGCGGGCGTGTCGTGGAGGTAGATGGCGTAGGGATCCTCGAGGTCGAACTTGACCATGCCGAGCGCCGACTTGTCGCCCGACGCCTGGACAAGCCGGCCGTTCTTGGTCGTGATCTGCTGCTCGCGCATATAGGCTTGGCCCTTGGGGATGATTTCTTCCTCGGCGATCTTTTCGGGGATGGTCCAGTCGGGGTTGGCGACCAGCGCCCGCATCGGCGCGAGCAGCTCCGGCGTCTCCCAGTCCGGCTGGCCGACGACGACGGCGCGCGTGTCGCGGACCGATCCGTCGCGCCAATAGGTCAGCAGGGTCGCCGCGGTGTTGACGTCGATCCGCGTCGCGGGCGCCGCGCGGTCGAGCCAGCGCCGCCGCTCGAGGTTGACGGCGAGGATGCGCGCCCGCTCGCCGGCGCCGTTGTTGAGCGCCTCCAGCGTCGAATTGCCGACGATGCCGTCGGGTTTGATGCCGTAATCCTGCTGGACCCGCGCCATCGCGGCGGCGAGGTCCCTGGTATAGCGGGCCGCGTCGGCGGGCCTGGCCGGGGCGGCCGGTTGCTGCTGCTGCGCCTGCGCCGGCGGGGCCTGGAGATAGCCTTCGGCTTGGAGCGCCGCGCGGATGGCGGGGACGCGCGGGTCGCGGTCCCCCGAATGGATCGAGGCGCCCGGCGCGATCGGCTCCCGCTTCGGCCCCTTCGCCGCCTGGGCGTAGCGGACATAGGCGTCGGAGAGGGCGCGATATTCCGCGTCCTGCGGGGCGAGGCTGGCCAGCCAGGCGCGCACCTCCCCCTTGCCGACCGCGTCGGCGAGGCCGGCGACGACGTCCGCCTTGTTGCCGGCGAGCGTGTAGGGGTCGAACACCTTCTTCGGGTCGACCGCCCCGTGGGCGAGCGCATCGGCATAATCGAGCGCGTTGAGGGTCAAGGCCGCTTCGCGTTCGGCGGGCGTCGAGCCCTGCTTCACGTCACGGACGAACGCGGCGCCCTGGAGGCCGTGCCGCGCGGCATCGCCGAACGCGGCGGTGAGGTCGCGGACCAATTCGGGGGTCCACACCCCCGCCCAGCCGCGCGCCGCGTAGAATTGCTTGACCCTGGGGTCGCTGACCGCCGCCTGGAGATCGGCCGCCGTCACGTCCTTGACGTTGGTCTTGACCGCCTGGCCGCCGCTGCCGCCGCCGACATAATCGCAGCCGCCGGCAAGCAGCGCCGCCAGCGATACGCACACTAGAAGCTTACGCATACACAAGCACATCCCATGTCTGGAGTTGGGGCGTGAACGCGGGCCGACGGCGTTCCGATCCGGCGAGGGCGACGATTTACCTCGCGGCGCCGACCGTCCCGAACCGGGACAGCCGGAATCGAGGGGCAGAAGTGCAGGACCTTGTTCAGCTATTCGATCCTAGGCGCCCTCTCCCGACGGCGTTTCGCGAGGAAAGACTAAGTGCTGATCTGGCTGGCGGCCAAGGCTCTGGAAGAAAAGCTCGGCGAGCGCGCCCGCGAGCTGGCCTGCGCCGCCTTGCTCCTCACCAGTGCTTCCTGCGTCCCCGCCGCCGCGGCCCAGTTCCAGACGCCCGCGGCGACGCCCGTGGCGACGACGCTGCCGCCCGAGCCCGAGCCGATGGTGCTGAAGGACGTCGCGCCGACCGAGGCGGCGGCGATCAACGCCGCCATCCCGCTCGCCGAAGGCCCGAACCTGCAGGCGCCCTCGACCGTCTTCGCCGCCGCCACCGGCCTCGACGCCGAGCGGTCGCTGCGCTGCCTCGCCGAGGCGGTCTATTACGAGGCGCGGTCGGAGAGCGAGGACGGCCAGAGGGCGGTCGCCCAGGTCGTGCTCAACCGGGTCCGCCACCCGGCCTATCCGGCGAGCGTGTGCGGCGTCGTCTACCAGGGCCCGCTCCGCGCCGGCGGCGGCTGCCAGTTCACCTTCACCTGCGACGGCTCGCTCGCCTCGGCCCCCGGCGGCGATGCCTGGCTGCGCGCCCGCCGCATCGCCGCCGAGGCGCTGGCCGGCGCGGTCTACGCCCCGGTCGGCCTCGCCACCCATTACCACACCCAGCAGGTGCTCCCGGTCTGGGCCTTCCGCCTCGCCAAGGCGGAGGTGATCGGCAACCACATCTTCTACCGCATGCCCGGCGCATGGGGGCAGCCCGACGCCTTCACCCGCCGATATTCCGGCCGCGAGCCCTCGCCCGCGACGATCGTCGCGACCCGCCTGCCCGTCTACATCCCGAAGCCTGGCGCGGCGCCGCTGCCGACGCTCGCCGCCGCCTGGACGCCGCCCGGCGCCGCGACGATGCGTGCCCAGCCCCCGGCGCCCCCGGCCAACGACCGCCTGCCGCAATCGGGCGTGAAGGCGGAATATGCGACGTCGGGCCGCTGGCTCAGCGACGCGATGCCGCCGTCGCCGCGCGGATCGGACGGAATTCCGAATCCGGCTTCCACTCAGGCCAGCGCGAACTGAAGGCGAGCTCGCGGCCGATCGCATAAGCGAGCGCCACGTCCTGCGCGGCGCCGCGCAAATCCCAGTCCGGCCGCCACTCGTCGCAGGTCTGGTGGTAGCAATGGGCGGTATAGTCCGCGACCCAGGCGTCGCCCGCCGCCCGCCCGCCATTGACCAGGTCCGGCCCGGCGCCGAGCGCCATCAGCAGCAGCACCGGCACGCCGCGCTTGGCCATCGGGAAATGGTCGGCGCGGTAGAACAGGCCGCGCTCGGGGTGCGAATCGGGCGTGACGTAGCGCCCCTGGGCGGCGGCGAGGCGGGCCATCATGTCCTCCAGCTCGCTCTGGCCGCGGCCGATCAGGATGACGTCGCGCGCGGGCCCCAGCGGCTCCAGCGTGTCGAGCGTCAGATTGGCGACCATCTTCTCGGGCGAATAAAGCGGGTTCGCCGCGAAATATTCGGAGCCGAGCAGGCCGCGCTCCTCGGCCGTCCAGGCGGCGAACAGCAAGGTGCGGTCGGGCCGCGGCCCGGCCTTGAAGGCGCGGGCGAGCTCGAGGACTCCGGCGATGCCGAGCCCGTCGTCGGCCGCGCCCGGACGGATCGTCCGCCCCCGCGCGTCGGGCGCGCCGATCCCGTAGGCGTCCCAATGGCCGGAGAACATGATCGTCTCGTCCGGCCTTTTGGCGCCGCTCAGCCTGGCGATGACGTTGTGGCTCTCGACGCGCTCCGTCGACACCCCGAAATCGGCCGAGAAGCGCGCGCCAAGGTCGATCGGGCGGAAGCCGGGGGTGCGCGCCTCGCGCTTCGCCGCTTCGAAATCGCGGCCGGCGCGGCGGAACAGATCCTCGGCGACATTGCGCTGGATCCAGCCCTGGAGCAGCAAAGGCCGCGGGGCGCTCGGCGAAAGCACGATGTTGTAATTGCCGCCGCCCGGCGCCTTCACCGTGTCCCAGCCATAGCCGGCGCCGGCGCTTTCGTGGACGATCAGCGCGCCGATCGCCCCGCGCCGCGCCGCTTCCTCATATTTGTAGGTCCAGCGGCCGTAATAGGTCATCGCCTGGCCGGCGAACTTGCCCGCCGCCGGCTCGCCCGCCGCCGCCTCGAAATCGGGGTCGTTGACGAGGAACAAGGCGACCTTGCCGTTGAGGTCGACGCCCTTGAAATCGTCCCAGCCGCGCTCGGGCGCGTTGACGCCGTAGCCGACGAACACCACCGGCGCGTCGGCGATCCGCGCCCGGTCGGTCTCGCGCACGGTCGAGAGATAGACGTCGCTGGGGAAAGCGAGCGGGATCGCCTGGCCGCTTATCGCGAACCCCGCCTTGCCCGCTTTGTCGAGCTGGGTGCGGACCAGCGGCACGGTCTGCGTCCAATGCCCGTCTGGCCCGCCCGGCTCGAGGCCCAGCGACTGGAATTGCTGGACGAGATAGGCGATCGTCTTCGCCTCGCCCGCCGTGCCCGGGCCTCGTCCCTCGAACGCGTCGGAGGACAGGGTTTTTGCGATCGCCGACATACGCTCGGGCTGGATCGGCGCCCACGAAGCCGGATCGGTCGGCGCCACCGCGCGCGGCGGGTCCGCGGTCGCGCAGGCGGCGAGGAGGCACGGCAGCAAGGCGGCGAGAGGCTTCATCGGGCGGCTCCGCGTAGAAGGACGCCGCCCCAATGAGCGTTCACAAGCACTTGTTCCAGCCGGGGCCTTTCACGAAGCGTCCGGGCGTCGCGCCGGTATGCTCGCCGTCGCGGATCACGGCGACGCCGTTGACGAAGACGTGGCGCATTCCGGTGGCATAGACCTGGGGCCGGGCGAAGGTCGCGTTGTCGCGGATGGTGGCGGGATCGAAGGCGACGACGTCGGCATAATAGCCCGCCTGGAGCCGGCCGCGATCCTTCAGCCCGAGATTCTCCGCCGGCAGCGCGGAAAGGCGGCGCACCGCTTCCTGCAGCGGCACGCGCTTCTGCTCGCGGACATATTCGCCGAGCAGCCGGGCGAAATTGCCGTAGGCGCGCGGGTGCGTGCTGGACTTCAGGAACACCCCTTCCGGGGCCTGGCTCGACGCGTCGGAGCCAAAGCTCATCCACGGCAGCTGCACCTCGCGCGCGACATTGGCGTCGCTCATCGAGAAATAGGCGACCTGGATGCGGCTATTGTCCTCGACGATCAGGTCCGCCGCGGTCTCCTCCGGGCTCTTGCCGCGCGCCTTCGCCACCTGGTCGAGCGACTGGCCGGTCAGCGGCTTCAACCTGTCGCTCTTGAAGCCGAGCAGCAGCACCTTGGACGGCTCGCGCACGACGAGGTCGCTATTCTCCGACACGGTGCCGGCGCGCATCTCGGCGAGCGCCCGGGCGCGCAGCGCCGGGTCCTTGAGGCGCGCCACCCATTTCTCGATGCCGCCTTCCTGGATCCACAGCGGCATGGCGGCGTCGAGCCCGGTCGAGCTCGCGGCATAGGTGTACATGTCGGCGGTGATGCGCAGCCCCTCGCCCCGCGCCGCCTCGACCCGCGCCACCGCCGCGTCGAGCTTGCCCCAGTTCGACTTGCCCGATTGCTTGAAATGGTAGATTTCCGCCGGGCCGCCGGACTGGCGGGCGATCTCGACCAGCTCGTCGATCGCCTCGAGCAGCTTTGGGCCCTCGTCCCGCATGTGGCTGATATACATGCCGCCGCATTTAGCGGATTCGGTGGCGAGCGCGGCGAGCTCGGGCGTCTCGGCGAAATTGTCGGGCGCGTAGATGAGCGACGAGCCGACCCCCATCGCGCCCTCATTCATCGCCTGGCGGACCAGCGCCCGCATCCGGCCGAGCTGGGCCGGGTTCGGATCGACATTGTCCTCGCCGAGCTCGTGGACGCGGACCGTGGCGGCGCCGACGAAGCTCGCGACGTTGGGCGAGACGCCGCGCCGCTCGAGCCAGCCGAGATAGTCGCCCAAAGTGGTCCACTCGATCCTGTACTTGATGTCGCCCTGCCGCGCCGCGGCGCGCCGCTTCATCTCGTCCGACAGGGGGCCCATCGAATCGCCCTCGCCCATCACCTCCAGGGTGACGCCCTGGCGGATCTCGCTCTGGCCTTTGGGGTCGGCGATCAGGCTCTCGTTCGACCAGCTCAGCATGTTGACGAAGCCCGGCGCCACCGCGAGGCCGCTGGCATCCACCTCGCTCGCGCCCCGGCCGGCGAGGTGGGGGCCGACATAGACGATGCGGTCGCCGCGCAGGCCGACGTCGCCCCGATAGGGCGCGCCGCCGCCGCCGTCGACGATCGTCCCGCCGCGCAGCACCACATCGTAGCGCGCCTGCGGCACCACCGCCGCGCACCCGCCAAGCAGAAACACGACAAAAAGACTATAGCGCATGCGGCCTCCCCCGTTTGCGGGGACGCTAGCCGCTCAGCCCGGCCGTCGCCAGAGGCGCCGGCTTCTACCCCTCTCCCCGCGCCATGCGGTCCGCTTTCTGGCGCAGCCTGTCCGCGCCATGGCGCAGCTTCTGGGCGCCGCCGTGCAGCTTCGGGATCGCGTCGAGCAGCTGCTGGTCGGTCATCGTCTTCCCCCGGGCGGCCTCGCGGGCGATCTGCTCGCGGCGATAATCGGCCGAGCCCAGCCGCTGGGCTTCCTGCTCCATCTGGCGCGCGGCGCGCTCCATGCCGTCGGCGCCGCTGCGCAGGCCCGGCGCCGCGACGAGAAGCGCGCGCCGGCTCTCCGCGCCGGCCCGCCGCGCCGCGTCGGCTACGGCGACGGTGGCCGCGCGGACCGCCTCGCGATCGACAGGACCGCTTTCGCGCAGCGCGACCTCGCGCGCCGCCGTCGCCGCCCGGACGCCTTCCTCTCCCGCCTCGTGGGTCGCCGCCATGGCTCGCGCGACGGAGCGGGAAATCTCTTCCTCGTCGACGACGCCCACAAGCGGACGAGGCGCGCGCGGCGCGGCGGGAGGAACGGGAGGAATGGGAGTGGCCGATGGCGCCTGGGGCGCCGCGGCTGCGGCAGCGACCATCGGCGGCGCCATCGCGGTGGGGACGGGAGCGGGAGCCGCCGCGGAGGCGGGCGCCGCGACCGGCGTGGCCGGAGCCGCCGGCGCCGGCGGCGCGGCGCGGACGATGGCCTGGACCGGCTTCAGCGCGGCGATCGGCGCGGCGACGCAGGCGGCGAGGACCATCGCGCCTCGCACCCACCGCGGATCCGGCGCGCCGACCTTCAGCCGCCGCTCGAGGATTGCGCGGACCCGGCGGCCGAGCGGCGCGTCCGCCATCGCGCTGGCCGGCAGCCGCGCCGCGGCATGGCCTTGGGCGCAGCTCAGCAGGGTCTGGGCGTAGCGGGCGGGCTCGACATGCTGGAGCGCGCGGGCGTCGGCGGCTTCCTCCGCCTCGGCCTGGATGCGCCGCTCGAGCAGCCACATCAGCGGGTTGAACCAGAACAGAGCCACCGCGAGCCGCGACAGGATCAGCACGATCCAGTCGCCGCGGGCGATATGGGCGAGCTCGTGCGCCACCACCGCTTCCGCCTCGGCGGGGTCGCGGGCGGTGTCGGGGTCGACCAGGATCGCCGGGCGCCGCGCGCCCCAGCTCAACGGCGAGGGCACGTCGGCGACGAGCAGGCGCACGTCGCGGCGGCAGCCGGTCTCGGCGAGGCCGCGCGCCAGCGCGCCGCGCCACGCCGGGCAATCCAGCTCGCTGCCCGCCCGGGTCCAGCGCCGCAGCGTCGCCAGGCCGGCGACGAGGCGCAGCAGCAGCAAGGCCGCGCCGCCCGCCCACAGCCATTCGAGCAGCGGCGCGGGGTCGTCCAGCAGGCGCGGCGCCGCGGCCGCGGGCGGCGCGGCGAGAGCGGCATAATCGGCCGCCGACAGCGCGGCGGGCGCCGCCTCGCGCACCGTCGAGGTCACCACCGGCAGCGCCGGCAGCAGCAAGGCGACGAGCGGCAGCGACACGATCAGGGCCGCCGCGGTGCCCAGCAGAGCCGAGCGCTCGCCGGCGCTGCGGCGGCGGAGCAAAGCGGCGAGCGCGAGCGCGGCGCCGCTGATCAAGGCCGACTTCCAGGCCATCTCGATCAGGAATTCGAAACTCATGACTGACGCTCCCTCGCTTGGTCGATCGCCCGCTGCAGGGCCTCGATCTCGTCCGGCTCCAGATCCTTGGAAAGGCCGAGCAAAGCCGTCGCCGCGCTCGCCGCCGATCCGTTGAAGAAGGTCTTGACCAGCTGCCGCAGCGCGCCTTCGCGCACCTTCGCGGGCTGCCTCACGGTCTGGTAGACGTAGCTTTGGTCGGCAATGCGGTGGCGCAGCAGGCCGCGCCGCTCCAGCCGCGCGAGCAGGGTCCGCACCGCCGAATGGCTGGGCGGATCGGCCATCGCCGCGCGCACCGCCGCGGCGGTCGCCTCGCCGGCGCTGGCGACGATCTCGAATATCTCGCGCTCGCGGCGCGGCAGCGTCTCGACGGAAGCCACGGACTCACTCCTTGCTACAGGTGTAGCATGCCACAATTGTAGCAGGATGCAAGCCCGTTCGTCGAGGCGCGGAAAGTCAGGCCTTCGGTTTCCTGAAGCGGTAGACGACGCGGTCGGTATTGCCGCGGATCGAGGGGTCGAAGACGAGCTTGCTGTGGTCGTCGGCCGGATTGCGCAGCAGGTTCGACTCGCCGTCGAGGACGAAGCCGGCGCGCTGGAAGTCGGCGCGGATCACCGCCGGGTCGATGCGGTGGAGCTTGTCGACGACGGCGCGCGTGTCGCCGCCGGCGCTGGCGACATGGTCGATCACCGCCACCGTCCCCCCCGGCTTCACCGCCCAATAGAGGGTGCGCAGGATCGCGTCCGGGTCGAGGCGGGGGTAGCGGTTCTTGGCGCTCTCCCAATAGAAATCGTGGTAGTTCAGGTGGATCATCACGAAATCGAAGGTCGAGGCGGGAAGTGACAGCGCGTCCGCCGGGGTCACCAGCAAGCCGCTGTTCGGCGCCCGCCCCTTCAATTCGGCAAAGGCCGCGCGCGCCTTGTCGTTGACGAAATTGGCCGGATCCCAGGCGAGGACGCCGCCCGTGGGCCCGACGGCGCGCGCCATGATCTCGGTATAATAACCCCCGCCCGCGAACAGATCGAGCGCCATGTCCCCGCGCCTGAGCCCCTCGAAGGCGAGCACTTCCGCCGGATGGCGAACGGCATCGAGCTTGACCTGGTCGGCGGGCCGGCCGGGAGCGGCGACGGCGGCGGCGAAATCGGGAGCGGCGGCCGGCGCCGCGCGCCTGGCCTGCAGCCCTCCGGCTGAAACGATGATTGCGGCGGCCGCGGCCGCCAGCATGAGCTTGCGCATAGAGGCTTCCCCTTCCCTAGCCAGGAATGGCCGATCGCTATGCCAACGGCGTCCCCAAGGCACGCATTTTCGACCAAGGCGGCGATCCTCGCGACGAGCGTCCGATCTGGCCCGCCCGTGTTGCGGCGGCATTCCGTCTCGCGTGACGGCCGTCCCGCCGCCTCGGCCGGGGCTCGGCTAAGCTCGCGATCGTGGAGGCGGTCGCGGCGATTGCCGACACTTGAGATCATGACGGTTCCGTATCATTCTGCGACACTCGGGGC
>JBJMTY010000113.1:0-7825 GCA_045811445.1 Allosphingosinicella sp.
GCGGCCGGCGGCGAGGTCGTCGGCCATCGACGAGCGCGCTTGCGCGTCGATGCGCTGGATCTTGAGGAACAGGTTGTTGAAGATGAAGTCGGGCGAGGCGATGACGTGAGGGAGGAGCCGCGGCGGCACCGGGCCGATCTTCGCCGGTTCGATCCCGGCCGCCTTGAGCACGCCCAGCGCCTCCAGCATCGAGGCGGCGACCACTCGGCGATAGTCGCGCTCCTTCAATTGCTCGAGCAGGGGACGGCCGGACAGAGCGTTGACCGCGTTGTTGAGGTTGATGAGCAATTTGCCCCAGGCGATCGCCGGCATGTCGCTGGCGAGCTTGAGCGCCGCCGGCCCGCCTTTCGCCCGGTCGGCGATGGCGCGGGTGGCGGGCGTGTCCTCGGCGACCAGATCGCCCGCCACGCCCTTGTGAAAGCGGCCGTCGCCCAGATAGGCGACGTTGAACGGCACCATCGCCTGCACGATTTCGAACCGACCCTTGAGCGCGGCCCGCAGGGTCTCGGCGTTGCTCACCCCGTTCTGCAGGCTGAGCACGACCGTTCCCTTCCTGGCGTGACGCCCGATCTCCTTCGCCGCCGCCGCGGTGCCGGTGCTCTTCACCGCCAGCGCGATCACGTCGGCTCTCGCGAGCGCGGCGGGCCTGGCCGAGAAGTCGACGCGCTCCGGCGCCAGCCGCTCGCGCCAGCCGCTATAATCGGTCAGCGTCAGCCCCTCGCGCGCGATCGCCCCGGCGATCCGCTCCCGCCCGATGAACGAGACGTCGAGCCCCGCCGCCGCCCAGGCCCCGCCGACGAAGCAGCCGATCGACCCCGCGCCGTGGACGACGATCCTCATCCCCGTCCCCGGTAGGGCGCCACTCCCTGGTCGGGCACCCACAGCCCCTCGGGCGCCGCCCCGGTCTGCCAGAAGACGTCGATCGGGATGCCGCCGCGCGGATACCAATATCCGCCGATGCGCAGCCACAGCGGGCGCATCTCCTCGGCGAGGCGCTGGCCGATGCCGACCGTCACCGCCTCGTGGAAGCCGCCATGGTTGCGGAACGCGGCGAGGAACAGCTTGAGCGACTTGGATTCGACGATGGTCTCGCCCGGCGCATAGTCGATGACGAGGTGGGCGAAATCGGGCTGGCCGGTGACCGGGCAGAGCGAGGTGAATTCGGGCGCGGCGAAGCGGACGAGGTAGAGCGCGCCCGGCCGCGGGTTGGCGACATAGTCGAGCTTGGCTTCGTCCGGTGAAGCCGGCAGGGCGGAAGCGCGGCCGAGATGCGTCAGATCGTCCATCGCCACGCCTCTAATCCAGCGCGGCGGCCTGGGCCAGCCTCAGGCGCTCCGCGCCGGGGAGGGGCGCCGCCGCCTGAGGTCGAAATGGTCGCCGTCGGACAGGACGTGGACGCGCACGTCGTGCATCGAGAGGGCGCGTTCGGGATCGGCTTCGGCGACGTTGCAATGGCTGACGTCGGCGCCGTCAACGACATAGACCGCGCCCGATCCGAACGCGCACAGATCGTCGCCCTCGATCACCGCCGCCGTATCCTCGTCGATGCCGAGGCCGAGCACGCGCGGATTGTGGGCCACCGCGCCGATCAGCCGGCCGAAGCGGCCGCGCTCGGCGAAATGCTGGTCGATGATGACGTTGCGGATGAGGCCCATGCCGGGCGCCATGTGGAGGTCACCGATGCGATGGGTCTCGCGGCTCGAGCCCTTGATCAGCATCGTCTCGCTCATCACCGACGCGCCCGCCGAGGTGCCGGCGACGACCCCGCCGCGCTCGTAGAGCCGCCGCACCTTGGCCTCGATGCCGGTGTCGCCGATCTGGCTGGTGATCCTCAGCTGGTCGCCGCCCGAGAAGAAGACGCCGGCGGCGTCGTCGAGAACCGATAATTTGTCGCGGTTTCCCGCCTCGCTCCGGTCCTCGACGTAAAGCTCGACCAGCTCGCCGACGTCGAGGTCGGCAAAGGCTTTCTGATATTCGTCGAAATAGCCTTCGGGTTGGTGGCTGGCGACGGTGGCGAGGACGAGCCGGCCGCCGCGTATGTGCCGCGCCACCTCGCGCAGGATGCGCCGCTCGCCGTGCGGGTCGCGGTCTTCGTGGCCGCCTATGACTATGAGGCAGCCTCTGTTCCGTTCGGGGTCAGCCACTCTGCTCTTCGTCCTTGCCGAGGAAGACGCGCGGCGCGGCCATGTCGCTGGTCATGTAGCTCACCGCGAACATCGGGCTGTTGTGCCACCAGCCCAGGGTCCCGTCCCTGGCGATGCAGATGCCGCCGCCGTCCGCTTCCGCGCCGCCGGTGCCGGGCAGCTTGTCGAGCACCTTGCGCAGCGCCTGCTCCGGCGTTTCGCCCTGCTCGAGCGAGGCCATCACCCGGCTGGCGAGAGCGAGGCGGGCGATGGTCTCGCCGTCGCCCGAGAAGGCGACGCCGCCGATATGGTTGTCGGCATAATAGCCGCAGCCGGGCATCGCCGTGTCGCTGATCCGCCCGACCGCGGCGCCGGTGAGGCCGCCGGTGCCGCTCGCGACGGCGATGTTGCCGCCCTGATCGAGCGCGACCGCGCCGACCGTGTCGCGGGAGGAGGCGAGCTCCTCCTTGTTGCGCTCGGTGATGAGGCTTTCCATCGGCGTGAACTCGGCGCCCTTGTCGCGGGCGAAGTTCAGCGCGCCCTCGCCGACCAGCAAGACCCATTTCTCCGGCAGCAGCGCCTTGGCGACGCTGACCGGGTGCTCGAGCGTGCTGACATAGCCGATCGCGCCGGTCTTGAGGTCGCGGCCGTCCATAATGCCGGCCGACATCTCGATCTCGCCGCGTTCGTTGAGCGCGGCGCCGCGGCCGGCGTTGAAGATCGGCAGCGTCTCCAGCACCCGCACCGCCGCCTCGACCGCGTCGAGCGCGTCGCCGCCCCCGGCGAGGATCCGGCGACCGGCCTCCAGCGCCTCGGCCACGCCTTCGCGATTCTCGCGATCATCTTCCTCATGATACGGCTTGGCGCCGCCATGGACGATGAGGGCCCAGAAGCCCTCCTTGGTAATGGTCATGGCCTACTCCGCGGCGACCAGGGGAGCCCGCGTCGCCGAGCGGATGGCGAGGGGCTCGAAGGAATTGACCTGCGCCCAGGCGGCGCGCACGTCGGTGGGCGTCGCGACGATCAGGTCGCCGGGCTGCCCCATCGCCAGGGCGGCGGCGAGCGAGGCGCCCTCGCCGGCGATGAGGTGGATATGCTCGTCCACGCGTCCCACTTCGAGCGCCCCTTCCTTCAGCAGCCGCATCACTTCGCCGCGCGGCCGGCCGCGGGTCGACGGGTCCTCGCGGAAGATGAGCTCGTCGAACAGCCCCGCGGCGATGCAGCCGAGCTGGCGTATGTCCTCGTCGCGCCGGTCGCCGGCCATCGAGACGACGCCGATCGTGCGCTTGTAGCGGTGGCTGAGCCCGCGCACGACCTTGCCGAGCGCCTCCAGCCCGGCGGCATTGTGCGCATAGTCGATGATCACTCGGAAGCCGTGCGCGTCGTGGACGTTGAGCCGCCCCGGATTCTGGTCGAAGTTCGAATAGAATTGGCTGAGCGCCGAGCGGATGGTGAGGATCGGCACGCCGTGCGCCAGCGCTATGGCAATCGCCGCCAGCGCGTTGGCGATGTTGAACTCGGCCATGCCGTGCAGCGTCGCCGGGATGGCGCCCGCCTTCATCACCGTCTCGCGCCGCCCGTCGTCGTAGAGCGCGATGGTGCCGCCCTCCTCGCCGGCCTCGCGGACCACCGCCAGGCCGCCATTGTCGAGATGCTCGCGCACCAGCGGCGGGGTCTCGGCGCCGCCGTGGAGCGTGAACCAGATGATCCGGCCGCCCGCCCGCCGCGCCATCTTCACGCAATGCGGATCGTCGGCGTTGAGGATCGAATAGCCGTCGCGGCGCACCGCCTCGACCACCACGGACTTGACGTTGGCCAGATCCTCGACGGTTTCGATTCCCTTGAGGCCGAGATGGTCGGCGGTGACGTTCAGGCAGGCGGCGATGTCCGCTTCCTCATAGGCGAGGCCCTCGCGCAGCAGCCCGCCGCGCGCCGTCTCCAGCACCGCCACTTCGACGGTCGGATCGCGCAGCACCATCCGCGCGCTGCGCGGCCCGGTCGCGTCGCCTTCATGGGTGAGGATGTCGTTGACGTACACGCCGGTGGTCGAGGTGAGCCCGACGCTGCAGCCGGTGTAGCGCAATATGTGCTGGGTCATCCGCCCCACGGTGGATTTGCCGTTGGTGCCGGTGATGGCGAGGATCGGCACCCGCGAACGTTCGCCGCGCGGAAACAGCATCTCGACGATCGGCCGGGCGACGTCGCGCGGCGCGCCTTCGGACGGCTCGATATGCATGCGAAGGCCAGGCGCGGCGTTGACCTCGATGACGCCGCCGCCGGTCTCGCGCACCGAGCGGGAAATGTCGGGGCAGACGAAATCGACGCCGCACACGTCGAGCCCGACGACGAGCGCCGCCCGCCGCGCGATCTCCGCATTGTCGGGGTGAATGCAATTGGTCCGGTCGATCGCGGTGCCGCCGGTCGAGAGATTGGCGGTGGCGCGCAGCTGGACGGCCTGCTCCGCGTCGGGGATCGAGTCCGGCGTCAGGCCCTGGCGCGAGAGGAATTCCTCGACCAGGGAGTCGATCCTGATGCGGGTCATGACGTTCTCATGCCCGTCGCCGCGGCGCGGATCGCGGTTCACCTGCTCGACCAGCTTGCGGATCGTCGACACGCCGTCGCCCACGACCTGCGCGGGAACGCGCTCCGCCACCGCGATCATCCGCCCGCCCACGACCAGGATGCGGTGGTCGTTGCCGGGATAGAATTGCTCGATCACGACGGCAGCGCCCTTGGCCTGGGCTTGCGCTTCCTTGAAACCGAAACGCAATTGCTCCTCGCTCGCGATGCCGATGGTGACGCCTCGCCCGTGATTGCCGTCGAGCGGCTTGGCGACGAGCGGGTAGCGCAGCCTCTTCGCCTCGCGAACCGCTTCCTCCTCGCCCCGGACGACGATGCCGCGCGGCACCGGCACGCCCGCTTCGGCGAGGAGCTTCTTGGTCAGCGCCTTGTCGCCTGCCGTGTCGGCGGCGATCAGCGAGGTGTGGCCGGTCACCGAGGCGCGGATCTTCTTCTGATACTTGCCGTGGCCGAGCTGGATCAGGCTCTTCTCGTCGAGGCGCATGACCGGGATGCCGCGCCGCTGCGCTTCCTCGACGAGGGCGCGCGTCGTCGGGCCGAGCGCCGTCCGCCGCACCGCCCGCTTCAGCGCGTCGAGGCTGGCGGCCAGGTCGAACGGGCCCTTGGGCGCATGGACGCGGTCGAGGCCGCTGACGCCCGCGAGGTCCGGCGGCAGTAGCGAATCGACCAATTCGAGTGCGGTGCGGCCGGCCATCAGGCCGACCTGCTCCTCATTGTAGGCGAACATGACGTTGTAGACGCCGGGCTTTCCCTGTACCGACCGCGTCTTGCCGCGCACCGCCCGCGAGCCGGCCAGGGTCTGCAGCTCGAGCGCGACATGCTCGATGACGTGGCCGAGCCACGTGCCCTGCCTCAACCTCTTCTCGAACCCGCCGCGCACCTTCAGCGAGCAGCGGTGCCGCCCGACGCCGGGCAGCGCCTTCAGCAAGGCCTCGGCGAAGCCCGGGATGCGGCTGGTCGGCCATTCCTCCATCCGTCCGAGGTCGAGCTGGATGCGGATCATCGGCGTGTGGCTGAAATAATGCGGGCCGCGATAGACGGCGACCTCCAGCACTTCCATGCCCTTGGTGAGCTGGGTCGTCCCCGGGTCGCTCGGATTGGCGAAGAACATCCTTTCCCCTCGTTCGCTGCGCTGCTGGGCAGCCCCCACAAGACCCGGCCCGGACGGAGACTGGTTCGGAGGCGACATGATCTTGTTAAACCCCTGGAAAGAGGGGCGAGTTCCGGACGAACAGCCTGATCTAGATTGCGTAGGCGGCCGGGCTGGAAGCCGGCCCGCGCTCGCGTTAAGGCTGCTGCGCCAAGGAGAGAAAGATGCCCGACCGCATCCTGCCGCCCGCGCCGCTGGTCGCCGCCGCTTATGCCAATGCCGAGGATTACGACCGGCTCTACCGGCAGTCGCTGGACGATCCGGACGGCTTCTGGGCCGAGCAGGCGCGGCGCATCGACTGGGCCCGCTTCCCGACCCGGATCGCCGACTGGTCGTTCGACCCGGTCGAGGTCAAATGGTTCGAGGACGGCATCCTCAACCTCTGCCAGAATTGCGTCGATCGACACCTCGAAAGTCGCGCCGACCAGGCGGCGCTTTTGTTCGAGGGCGACGAGCCGGGCACGGGGCGCTCGGTCAGCTACGGCGCGCTCTACCGCGAGGTGGTCGCGATGGCGAACTGCCTCAAGGCGCTCGGCGCCGGCAAGGGGGACCGCGTCACCCTCTACATGCCGATGGTACCCGAGGCCGCCGTGGCGATGCTCGCCTGCGCGCGGATCGGCGCGGTCCATTCGGTCGTGTTCGGCGGCTTCTCGCCCGAGGCGCTGCACGGCCGCATCGAGGATTGCGGCAGCCGCTTCGTCGTCACCGCGGACGCCGGGAAGCGCGGCGGCAAGCTGATCCCGCTCAAGGCCAATGTCGACGAGGCGCTCGCCAAGGGCAGCGGCGTCGAGGCCGTCCTCGTCGTCCGCCACCTCGGCAACGATATCGCCTGGCTAGACGGCCGCGACCACTGGTTCGACGCGCTGCGTGAAGCGGTGCCGGACGAATGCCCGTGCGAGCCGATGAACGCCGAGGACCCGCTCTTCATCCTCTACACGTCGGGCTCGACCGGCAAGCCCAAGGGCGTCCTCCATACAACGGGCGGCTATGCGGTGTGGACCGCGACCACCTACCACTACGTGTTCGACTACAAGCCCGGCGAGGTCTTCTGGTGCACCGCCGACGTCGGCTGGGTGACGGGGCACAGCTACGTCGTCTACGGACCGCTCGCCAACGGGGCGACCAGCCTCGTCTTCGAAGGCGTGCCGAACTATCCCGATTTCAGCCGCTTCTGGGACGTGGTCGAGCGTCACAAGGTCGACATCTTCTACACCGCGCCGACGGCGATCCGCGCCCTGATGCGCGAAGGGGAGGGGCCGGTGAAGCGGCACGACCGCTCCTCGATCCGCCTGCTCGGCAGCGTCGGCGAGCCGATCAACCCCGAGGCCTGGCTCTGGTACCACCGCGTCGTCGGCGACGGCCGCTGCCCGATCGTCGACACCTGGTGGCAGACCGAGACCGGCGGCATCCTCATCACGCCGCTGCCGGGCGCGATCGCGCTCAAGCCCGGCTCGGCGACGCGGCCGTTCTTCGGCGTCGTCCCGCAGATCGTCGACGCCGAGGGCAACGTGCTCGAGGGCGAAGCGCAGGGCAATCTGTGCATCGCTGATTCCTGGCCTGGCCAGATGCGCACCGTGTACGGCGACCATCAGCGCTTCATCGACACCTACTTCAAGACCTATGCCGGCCGCTACTTCACCGGCGATGGCTGCCGCCGCGACAAGGACGGCTACTACTGGATCACCGGCCGCGTCGACGACGTCATCAACGTGGCCGGCCACCGTCTCGGCACCGCCGAGGTGGAGAGCGCGCTGGTGGCGCATGCGAAGGTGTCGGAGGCGGCCGTGGTCGGCTATCCGCACGACATCAAGGGCCAGGGCATCTATGCCTATGTCACCCTGATGGCAGGCGAGGCCCCGAGCGAGGAGCTGCGCAAGGAACTGGTGCAATGGGTACGCAAGGAGATCGGCCCGATCGCCTCGCCCGACCTGATCCAGTTCGCGCCGTCATTGCCGAAGACGCGCTCGGGCAA
>JBJMTY010000114.1:0-4967 GCA_045811445.1 Allosphingosinicella sp.
GACGCGGTCGACACGACGACCATGGTCCTCGCGGGATGCAGCGACGATGACGTGGATTTCGGCGGTGCTGATCGTCGGCTTCGGCGGCCTCACCATCTACCTTCACGACGCGCGCTTCATCCAGATGAAGCCGACCATCATCTATTCCGGCTTCGCATTGTTCCTGTTCGCCGGCCTGCTCATGCGGCGGCCGCTGCTCAAATATCTGTTCGGCCCGGTGTTCGAGGGCCTCAGCGAGACCGGATGGCTGAAACTGTCGCGCAACTGGGCTTTGTTCTTCGCCGCCATGGCGGTGTTCAACGAAGTGCTGCGCGCCACCGTCTCGTTCGACCTGTGGGTGACGATCAAGGTGTGGGGCGCGACGGCGGCGTCGCTCCTGTTCGGCCTCGCCAACGTGCCGATGCTGCTACGCCACGGCCTGACGCTGAGCGACGCGCAGGAAGAGCCGCCCGTCCCGCCGGCCTCGCTATGAGCGAGGCGATCGTCTCGATCCGCGGGCTTTCGAAACGCTATGCGGGCGGGCACGAGGCGCTGAAGCGGGTCGACCTCGACATCGCGCGCGGCGAGATTTTCGCTTTGCTGGGGCCGAACGGCGCGGGCAAGACGACCCTGATCTCGATCGTCTGCGGCATCGTCACGCCGAGCGGCGGCGAAGTGAGCGTCGAAGGCCGCGACATCCGCGCCGACTACCGCTTCACCCGCCGCAAGATCGGCCTCGTCCCGCAGGAGCTGCACACCGACGCGTTCGAGACCGTCTGGGCCACCGTCAGCTTCTCGCGCGGCCTGTTCGGCTGCGCCCCCAATCCGGCGCATATCGAGAAAGTGCTCAAGGAGCTGTCGCTCTGGGACAAGCGCAAGGCGAAGATCATGGAGCTGTCGGGCGGCATGAAGCGCCGGGTGATGATCGCCAAGGCGCTCTCGCACGAGCCCGAGATCCTGTTCCTCGACGAGCCGACCGCGGGCGTCGACGTCGAATTGCGCCGCGACATGTGGAACCTGGTCCGGCAGCTCAGGACCAGCGGCGTCACCATCATCCTCACCACCCATTATATCGAGGAGGCCGAGGAAATGGCCGACCGGGTGGGCGTGATCAGCCGCGGCGAGCTGATCGTGGTCGAGGAGAAGAAGAGCCTGATGAAGAAGCTCGGCAAGAAGGAGCTGACCCTGAACCTGGTCGAGCCGCTCGACGCCGTCCCGGCCGCGCTGGCGGACTGGAGTCCGGTTCTGAAGGCCGACGGGCACGAGCTGCTCTACGTGTTCGACGCCAATGCCGAGAAGACCGGCGTCCCGTCTTTGCTGCGCGCGATGAGCGACGCCGGCATCGCCTTCAAGGACCTCCACACACGGCAAAGCTCGCTCGAGGATATTTTCGTCAGCCTCGTCCACAGCAGGGACGCGGCATGAACCTCTACGGCACCTGGGCGATCTACCGCTTCGAGATGGCGCGGGCGCTGCGCACGCTCTGGCAGAGCCTGGTCACGCCGGTCATCACCACCTCGCTCTATTTCGTCGTGTTCGGCGCCGCCATCGGCTCCCGGATGACGCAGGTCCAGGGCGTGCCCTACGGCGCCTTCATCGTCCCGGGCCTGATCATGCTCTCCTTGTTCACGCAGAGCATCTTCAACGCCAGCTTCGGCATCTTCTTCCCCAAGTTCACCGGCACGATCTACGAATTGCTCTCGGCGCCGATCTCGCCGTTCGAGACGGTGCTCGGCTATGTCGGCGCGGCGGCGACCAAGTCGATCGTGCTCGGCCTCGTCATCCTCGCCACCGCCGCCTGCTTCGTGCCGATCCAGATCCTCCACCCGTTCTGGATGGCGGCCTTCCTGGTGCTGATCGCGGTCACCTTCTGCCTGTTCGGCTTCATCATCGGCATCTGGGGCAAGAATTTTGAGCAGATCCAGTTCATCCCGATGCTGATCGTCACGCCCCTGACGTTCCTCGGCGGCGCTTTCTACTCGGTCGACATGCTGGGCGAGCCGTGGCGGACCGCCACCCACTTCAACCCCGTCGTCTATCTGATCAGCGGCTTTCGCTGGAGCTTCTACGGCAAGGGCGACGTCGGCGTGGAGATCAGCCTCCTGGCGACGATGGGCTTCCTCGCTTTGTGCCTCGCGATCATCGCCTGGATGTTCCGCACCGGCTACCGCCTCAAGACCTAGCGGCCGACGTTTAGGGGATCGCCACCCCGGACTTGATCCGGGGTCTACCTACTTCTTCAACCAGCTGAAAAGAAAAGAAAGAAGGTGGATGCCGGATCAAGTCCGGCATGACGAGAGGGTGCAACCTCATTCAGCAACGCGCTAGCCGTCCCAGAGGCCCTTCAGCTTGGAGAAGAAGCTCTTCGAGGCCGGGCATTCGTCGCCGGTCTCGGTCTTGCGGAATTCCTCGAGCAGCTCGCGCTGCTTCGCGCTGAGCTTGGTCGGCGTCTCGACCTCGACCTGGATGACCATGTCGCCATGGCCGCGGCCGTTCAGCACCGGCATGCCGGCGCCGCGGACGCGCAGCTGCTTGCCCGTCTGGATGCCGGCGGGGATGTCGAAGCGGTGCGGCTTGCCGTCGAGCCCCGGCATTTCGAGGCACCCGCCGAGCGCGGCGGTGGTGATCGAGACGGGGCATTTGGCGAAGAGGTGGGTGCCCTCGCGCTGGAAGATGGCGTGGCGGGCGAGATGGACGAAGATGTAGAGGTCGCCCGCCGGCCCGCCGCGCGCGCCACTTTCGCCTTCGCCCGTCAGGCGGATGCGCGTGCCTTCGTCGACGCCGGCGGGGATGCGGACGGTCAATGAGCGCTGGGTCTCGACCCGGCCGTCGCCGCGGCAACGCTCGCAAGGGTCGGCGATCGTCTCGCCGACGCCGCGGCAGCCGGGGCAGGTCCGCTCGACGACGAAGAAACCCTGCTGGGCGCGGACCTGGCCGCGGCCCTGACACATCGTGCAGGGCCGCGCCTGCGTCCCCGATTTGGCGCCGGTGCCGTGGCAGGGCTCGCACTTGACGGACGTGTCGATGCGCAGCTCGACTTCCTTGCCGGCGAACGCTTCCTCGAGGCCGATCTCGAGGTCGTAGCGCAGGTCCGACCCGCGCATCATGCTCGAGCGGCGGTCGCCCTGCCCGCCGTGCATGAACTCGCCGAAAATGTTCTCGAATATGTCGGAGAAGGAGCCGAAATCCTGGGCCCCCGCGAAGCCGCCGGCGCCGCCGCCGTTGCGGAAGGCGGCGTGGCCGAAGCGGTCGTAGGCCGCGCGCTTCTGCGGATCCTTCAGGCAATCATAGGCTTCGCTGATCGCCTTGAACTTCTTCTCGGCTTCCGGGCAGCCGCCGTTGCGATCGGGATGGCATTCCATCGCCAGCCGGCGATAGGCCGATTTCAGCGTCCGCTCGTCCGCACCCCGCTCGACCTGGAGCAATTCGTAATAATCCGTCTCAACCACGTCTCGACGCCCCCGGACCGAACACCGTCACCCCACCGCAGGCTGGCATCCATGCCGACTCACCGAGACCCTTGAGGGCGGCAAGTCCGCATGGATTCCAGCTTTCGCCGGAATGACGGCGTTGCATGGCCTCAGCCCTTGTTTTCGTCGTCCACCTCGGAGAATTCGGCGTCGACGACGTCCTCGCCGCCGGCCTCCGCGCTCTCGCCCGCGCCGGCATCGCCGCCCGGCGCGCCCGCCGCGCCGGCGGCCTGGTCCTTCTCGTAGATCGCCTGGCCGAGCTTCATCGCGACCTGGGCGAGGTTGGAGGCCTTGGCCTTCATGTCCTCGGGATCGCCGCCCTCGACGGCCGTCTTGGCTTCCGCCACGGCGCCCTCGATCTCGGCCTTGAGGCTCGCGTCGACCTTGTCGCCATGCTCGGCGAGCTGCCTCTCGGTGCTGTGGATGAGGCCTTCGGCGTTGTTCTTGGCCTCGGCCGCGTCGCGGCGCTTCTTGTCCTCCTCGGCGAAGCGCTCGGCTTCCTGGACCATCTTCTCGATGTCGGAATCGTTGAGCCCGCCCGAGGCCTGGATGCGGATCTGCTGCTCCTTGCCGGTGCCGCGATCCTTGGCCGAGACGTTGACGATGCCGTTGGCGTCGATGTCGAAGGTGACCTCGATCTGCGGCACGCCGCGCGGCGCCGGCGGAATGCCGACCAGATCGAACTGGCCGAGCAACTTGTTGTCCGCCGCCATCTCGCGCTCGCCCTGGAAGACGCGGATGGTGACCGCGTTCTGATTGTCCTCGGCGGTCGAATAGGTCTGCGTCTTCTTGGTCGGGATCGTGGTGTTGCGGTCGATCATCCGGGTGAAGACGCCACCCAGGGTCTCGATGCCGAGCGACAGCGGGGTGACGTCGAGCAGGAGGACGTCCTTGACCTCGCCCTGCAGCACGCCGGCCTGGATCGCTGCGCCCATCGCGACGACCTCGTCCGGGTTGACGCCGGTATGCGGCTCCTTGCCGAAGAAGTCCTTCACCGTGTCGCGGACCTTGGGCATGCGGGTCATGCCGCCGACGAGGACGACCTCGTCGATGTCGGCCGCCTTCACGCCCGCATCGGCGAGCGCCTTCTTGCACGGATCGAGCGTGCGCTTGATCAGCGCCTCGACCAGCTTTTCGAGGTCGGTGCGGGTGATCGTCTTGACGAGATGCTTCTGCCCGTTGGCGTCGGCGGTGATGAAGGGAAGGTTGACCTCGGTGGTATGGGACGACGAGAGCTCGATCTTGGCGCGCTCGGCGCCTTCCTTGAGCCGCTGCAGCGCGAGCCGGTCGGTGCGAAGGTCGATCCCTTCGAGCTTCTTGAACTCGTCGGCCAGGAAATCGACGATCTTGGCGTCGAAATCCTCACCGCCGAGGAAGGTGTCGCCGTTGGTCGACTTCACCTCGAACACGCCGTCGCCGATCTCGAGCACCGACACGTCGAACGTGCCGCCGCCAAGATCGTAAACGGAGATCGTCTTGCCATCTTCTTTCTCGAGCCCGTAGGCGAGCGCCGCGGCA
>JBJMTY010000115.1:0-4761 GCA_045811445.1 Allosphingosinicella sp.
CTGCCTCGACGTGGTCCTGCCCTACGTCCGCGAGCGCAAGCAGTTCGGCAAGCCGATCGGCGCCTTCCAGCTCATGCAGGCCAAGATCGCCGACATGTACGTCGCGCTCAATTCGGCCCGCGCCTATGTCTACGCGGTCGCGCGGGCGTGCGACGCCGGCAAGACCACCCGCTTCGACGCCGCCGGCGCCATCCTCTACGCCAGCGAGAGCGCGGTGCGGGTCAGCCTCGAGGCGATCCAGGCGCTGGGCGGAGCGGGCTACACCAAGGACTGGCCGGTCGAGCGCTACATGCGCGACGCCAAATTGCTCGACATCGGCGCCGGCACCAACGAGATCCGGCGCATGCTGATCGGGCGGGAGCTGATTGGGGCGGGCTGATCCCGTCATGCCAGCGAAGGCTGGCATCCATGCTGACTCGGCGCCTCGCATCGACTCAGCATGGGCCCCAGCCTTCGCTGGGGCGACGGTTTCACGGCAGCCTCTGCCTCACCACACATGAACGCGCTGGTTCGGCGCGAGATACAGCTTCTGCCCCGGCTGCACCGCGAACGCCCCGTACCACGCATCGAGGTTGCGCACCGTCTGCACCCGCCAAGGGGCGGGGGCGTGGACGTCGGTGGCGATGCGGGCGCGCAGGGCCTTGTCGCGCATCTTGGTGCGCCAGCTCTGCGCGAAGGCGAGGAAGAAGCGCTGGTCGCCGGTGAGGCCGTCGATCACCGGCGCCGGCTTGCCGTTCAGCGACTTGCGCCAGGCTTCGTAGGCGGCGGTGAGGCCGGCGACGTCGGCGATGTTCTCGCCCAATTCCTGCTTGCCGTTGAGGTGGAGGCCGGGCAGCGCCTCATAGGCATCATATTGCGCGGCGAGCGCGGCGCCGGCGGCCTCGAACCGCTTGAGGTCCGCGGGCGTCCACCAATTGTGGAGCTTGCCGGTCGAATCGAAATCGGCGCCGAGATTGTCGAAGCTGTGGCTGATCTCGTGGCCGATCACCGCGCCGATCGCGCCGTAATTGGCGGCGGCGTCGAAGCGCGGGTCGAAATAGGGCGATTCGAGGATCGCGGCCGGGAAATTGAGCGCGTTCTGCAAGGGCAGGTTGACCGCGTTGACGGTCTGGGGCGTCATCCACCATTCGCCGCGATCGACCGGCTTGCCGATCTTGCCGATCTGGTGGCGATATTCGGCGAGGCGCTGGCGCATCAGATTGCCAACCGGATCGTCGGCGCGAATTTCGAGCGCGCCATAGTCCCGCCAGGCGTCGGGATAGCCGACGCCGACCTTGAGCACCTTGAGCTTGTTGCGCGCTTCCGCGCGGGTGGACGGCGCCATCCAGTCGAGCGAGGCCAGGCGGGTGTCGAACGCGGCGACGATGTTCTTCACCATTCCCTCGATCGTCGCCTTGGACGAAGCGGGGAAATATTTGGCCGCGTAGAGCTTGCCGACGGCGTCGCCCAGCGCGGCGTTGACCGCGGCGATGGCGCGCTTGTCGCGCGGCAATTGCTGCGGCGTGCCGTTCATCGTGTGGCCGTAAAATTCGAAGCTGGCGTCGTCGAAGGCCTTGGGCAGGGCCGAGGCGACCTGATTGATGCTGTGGAAGGCGAGCCAGTCCTTCCAGGTGTCGAGCGGCTCGCTGGCGACCAGGGCGGAGAGCCGGGTCACCGCGTCCGGATGCCACACCGTGAAGTCCTGCTGGTTCGGCAGGCTCGCCGCGTTCCAATAGGCGTTCCAGTCGATGCCGGGCGCCTTGGCCGCGAAATCGGCGCGCTTCCAGGGATTGTTCGCCTTGTGCGCGTCCTGGCTGGTGAGGATGTCGGCGTGGGCCGTGGCGATCCTGGTCTCGAGCGCGAAGATGCGCTCCGCCCGCGCCGCCGCGTCGGGAAAGCCGGCCAGCGTCAGGATCTTGCCGACATAGGCTTTGTAGGCCGCGCGCAGCTCCACCATCTCGGGCTTGGCGGACAAATAATAATCGCGGTCCGGCAGGCCGAGGCCGCCCTGCATCAGATAGGGGATGGTGACGTCGGGGCGATTGAGGTCCTGCGTCACGAACAGCCCGAACAGATTCTCGGTATGGAAGTTGGTGGCGTTGAGCGGATCGGTGTCGGCGCGCATGTTGGCGCCGAGCTTGGCCGACAGCGCCGCCCGGTCGGCGATCGCGGCGATCGCGTCGAGCTCGCTTTTGAGCGGCGCCAGCCCACGCTGCTCGATGCCCTTCTGGTCGATAAAGGCCGCATAATAATCGGCGACGCGGCGCTCGTCGGTGCCGGCGGCGGGATGGTTGGCGCCGACGCCCTGGATGAGCTCGGCGTTGCGCTTCTCGGCGAGCTTGAACACTTCGTAGCCGACGCCGGTCGAGGAGCGGTCCGCCGGAATCTCCGCCTTCGCGAGCCACGCGCCGCTGGCATAGGCGTTGAAGTCGTCGCCCGGCTTGACGCCTTTGTCGATCAGCGCCTGGTCGACGCCGGCGAGCGAGCCGGGCGCCTGCGCCGTCGCCGCCTGATTGCCGCTCCCCGGCCCTCCACTCGTGCAGGCGCTCGTGCAGGCGGCGGTGGCGAGGAGGAAAGCGAGGGCGAGGTTGCGGGTCATCTTGTGCCTCTCGAAAAGCAAGCGGGGGAGCGAAAGCGGCGCGACTATAAGCGGGATTTCGCGGCGCGCCAGCGGCTTCCCATCGGCGGCGCCAGCGGTTAGGCAGCCCCTCACGACGAAGGGATGGGACGCATGGGCAAGGGCCTGATCGACGGCCTCGAATGGTACGGCTCGATCGCCGGCGCGGTGGCGGCGCTGATCGTCGCGCTCGACCTCGGGCGGCGGCCGACCGGCTGGGCGTTCGTGATCTTCGTCACCTCGTCGGTGGCGCTGGTCACCTGGGGCTTCGTCTCGGACAAGGCGGCCGGAATCGGCACCCAGAACGTCATCCTGTTCGGCATCAACGTCATCGGCGTCTACCGCTACCTGATCCGCAAGAAACCGGTGCACGCGTGAGGGGAACGTCGCCTGCAATCCTCCCCGGAACGGGGAGGATGTGAGATGACCGAGATCGTCTCGAAGATCGACGACGGCGCCGACGCCTTCCGCCGCTTTGCCGCGCACAATCGCGCGCTCGCCGAGGAGCTGCGCGACCGCGTCGCCAGCGCCGCGCGGGGCGGCCCGGACAAGCATCGCGAGCGGCACGTCGCGCGCGGCAAATTGCTGCCGCGCGACCGGGTGACGCGGCTGCTCGATCCCGGTTCGCCCTTGCTCGAGATCGGCCAGCTCGCCGCCAACGGCATGTATCACGACGAGGCGCCCGGCGCTGGGATGATCGCCGGTATCGGCCGCGTCTCGGGCCGCGAATGCATGATCGTCGCCAACGATCCCACGGTGAAGGGCGGCGCCTATTTTCCGCTGACGGTGAAGAAGCACCTGCGCGCCCAGGAGATCGCGCGGGAGAACCGGCTGCCCTGCGTCTATCTGGTCGACAGCGGCGGGGCGAACCTGCCGCACCAGGCCGAGGTGTTCCCGGACCGGGAGCATTTCGGGCGCATCTTCTACAATCAGGCGCAGATGTCGGCGGAGGGGATCGCCCAGATCGCCTGCGTGATGGGAAGCTGCACCGCCGGCGGGGCCTATGTGCCGGCCATGTCGGACGAGAGCGTGATCGTGCGCAACCAGGGCACGATCTTCCTCGGCGGCCCGCCTTTGGTGAAAGCGGCGACGGGGGAGGTCATTTCCGCCGAGGATCTGGGCGGCGGCGACCTTCACGCCCGCAAGTCGGGCGTCGTCGACCATCTCGCCGAGAATGACGAGCATGCGCTGGCGATCGTGCGCAGCATCGTCGCGCGGCTCAACACCACCAAGGCCGTCGATCTCGACCTCGCCGAGCCCGTCGAGCCCAAGCTCGATCCGGAGGAGCTCTACGGCATCATCCCCGATGACGTGCGCACGCCTTACGACGTCCACGAGGTGATCGGCCGCATCGTCGACGGCTCCGACTTCCACGAGTTCAAGCAGCTTTACGGTTCGACCCTGGTCTGCGGCTTCGCGCGTATCTGGGGGATGCCGGTCGCGATCCTCGCGAACAACGGCATCCTGTTCTCGGAGAGCGCCTTGAAGGGCGCCCATTTCATAGAGCTCGCCTGCCAGCGCCGCACGCCCTTGTTGTTCCTGCAGAACATCTCCGGCTTCATGGTCGGCGGCAAATACGAAGCGGGCGGAATCGCCAAGGACGGGGCGAAGCTCGTCACCGCGGTGGCCACCGCCCAGGTGCCCAAGGTGACATTGCTGATCGGCGGCAGCTTCGGCGCCGGCAATTACGGGATGGCCGGCCGCGCCTACGGCCCGCGCTTCCTGTTCAGCTGGCCCAACAGCCGGATCAGCGTGATGGGCGGCGAGCAGGCGGCGAGCGTGCTCGCGACGGTGCACAAGGACGCGGAGAAGTGGACGCCCGAGGAAGCCGAAGCCTTCAAGGCCCCGATCCGGCAGCGCTACGAGGACGAGGGGAACCCGTATTACGCCACCGCGCGGATGTGGGACGACGGCATCATCAATCCGGCCCAGACGCGGGACGTGCTCGGCCTGGCCTTCAGCGCCTGCCTCAACGCACCGATTCCCGAGCGAGCGCATTTTGGGCTGTTCAGAATGTGATGGAGAGAGGAAGCGGCCTCAACATTTCCGAGGAGCTGGGCGTCATCCTGCTCGGGTTCGCTATTTACGACTCAGTTCATAGCGCTTGGAGGTTCTCGATAGGAGAGCACGCGCTGGACGTGGAGCAATTTGGATGGCCCCGCGCC
>JBJMTY010000116.1:0-5224 GCA_045811445.1 Allosphingosinicella sp.
CGCCCGGGCGGCGCCGAACCGGCCGGCGGCGCGCGCCAGCAAGGGCGCCACGTCGGGCCGGCCGCGCCCGGCCGGCAGCGGGCCGGCCTCTCCGGGCGTCTCCCATTTCTGCTTTGTCGAGGAGATCCACAGCAAGGTCATCGAAGTGAGCACGACGAGATAGGCGCTGCGCAGCCCGAAGCGGCGCCAGTCGAACGCTTCCGCCCCGTCATTGACCGCCATCAGCCCCGAGGCGACGTAGAGGATGACGATGATCGCCGCGGTCGCCGCCGTCCCGCGCCAGCCCCAGCGGAAGGTGGCGGAGAAGATGAGGAAGACGAAGAAGGTGAAGAAGGGGCTGGCATAGCCTTGGGTCGCATAGTTCAGCCACAGGAACAGCATCAGGTCGACGACGTGGAACGGCGCCGCCAGCTTCGATTCGAGCCACCAATCGTCCCAGGTCAGGCGCAAGGCGAGCAAGGAGGCGACGACATAGGCGGCGAGGAAGGCGTAGGTCTCGCTCACCGCCGAATGGGGCTGGGTGCGGTCGACCCAGATGACGATGAAGAAGAACACCGCCAGCACCGCCCTGCCGAAGGCGATGATGCGGCCGGACCGGTGCTGGAACGCGCCTTCGAGCATGGCCCACTTTTGCAGGTTCGCCGCCGCTCCGCAAATCGGGGTGCCGGACGGCCGGCCGCCGCCTTTCGGCACTCCTAACGCCGCGTAAACCGCGTCTTTACGGCCTTCATATAGGGAGGCCCGGTTACAGCCGCTGGATGCAGCTTTCGGGAGGGTCGGCCATGGCTTCAGCTTCGCTCGGGACGGCGGCCGGCATTGAGCCCGGCCGGCTGCTCGCGGCGTGCGTCGAGGCGCAGGGCAGCGCCGCCCATCCCTGGCCGGCCTCGGCCGCTCTGGCGAAGGGCGACGCGCGGGCGCTGGCCGACGCGGTCCATTTCCTGTGCATCCTCCACGGCCGCTATCCCGGCGTCGTCGATCATGCCGCGGCCCGGACGCTCGATCCGGCGGCGCGGGCCTGGCTCACCCAGGCCTCCTACGCCTTCGCCGGCGAGCGCGCCTATCTCGCCCGCCTGGCCGTCGCGGCCGGTCCGGTGCCGTCCACGCCGGGCGCGGCCGACAGCGACAATGTCGTCCTCGCCCAGCGCCACGCGATCGAGATGCTGGCCGGGTCGGAGCGCAACGGCTGCGCGCTCGGCGCGGCGATGGCGGTGGTGCTCGACTGGCGCGCGATCCGCTTCGTGCTCGACGCCGCCGCCGGCCGCTTCGGCATCGAGGCGCCGCCCTGCGCCGTCCCCGGCGAGGTCGCGGTCGAATCAGTGGCCGAGAGCTTCGCCGACAGCCCCGGCGCCCGCCGCGCCTTGCTGTTCGGCGCCGAGCAGATCCTCGTCCAGCATTACGGCCTGTGGGACCTGCTCGAGACCCGCCACCAGGCCCGCAGCGCCGCCTGAGCTTGCCCCCTCGCGGCCCCTCCCTTACGGCGAGGGCATGCGTTTCGAAGGCACCAGCCACTATATCGCGACCGACGACCTCAAGGTCGCCGTCAACGCCGCGGTCACCCTGCGGCGGCCTCTGCTCGTCAAGGGCGAGCCGGGCACGGGCAAGACCGTGCTCGCCCACGAGATTGCCGACGCGCTCGGCGCGCCGCTCATCGAATGGCACGTCAAGTCGACCACCAAGGCGCACCAGGGCCTCTACGAATATGACGCGGTGGCGCGCCTCAGGGACGGCCAGCTCGGCGACCCGCGCGTCCACGACATCGCCAACTACATACGCCGCGGCAAATTGTGGGAGGCCTTCACCAGCCCCCAACTCCCCGTTTTGCTCATCGACGAGATCGACAAGGCCGACATCGAATTCCCCAACGATCTCCTCCAGGAATTGGACCGGATGGAGTTCCACGTCTACGAGACGGGGGAGACGGTGCGCGCCGCCGAGCGGCCGGTCGTCATCGTCACGTCGAACAACGAGAAGGAGCTGCCCGACGCCTTCCTCAGGCGCTGCTTCTTCCACTACATCCGCTTCCCCGACCGCGAGACGATGCAGGCGATCGTCGACGTCCATTTCCCCGGCATCCAGAACAGCCTCGTCGCCCGCGCGCTCGACATCTTCTACCAGGTCCGCGACGTCCCCGGCCTCAAGAAGAAGCCCTCGACCAGCGAGCTGCTCGACTGGCTGAAACTGCTCCTCCACGAAGACATGCCGCTCGACGTGCTGCAGAGCCAAGACCCCAGGAAAGCCATCCCGCCCCTCCACGGCGCCTTGCTGAAGAACGAGCAGGACGTCATGCTGTTCGAGCGCCTGGCGTTCATGAGCCGGCGGCCGGGCGGCTGAGAGCGGCGGCTTGCTCAGCGGCGGCGTTCACGTAAAACAGGCGCGAACATTCGATTCAGGGGGGCATATGAAGGGGCAAGTGCTGACATATGATCAGCTCACCGCTGAGGGAGTGATTAGCGGTGAGAATGGCGAGCGATATTCATTTTCCGGCATTGAGTGGAAGAGCGCGCCTCATCAGCTAAGAACCGGTGCGGGCGTGGATTTTGCAGCCGAGGCTAGCTTGGCGAGAGCGATATACATCGTGCCTGCGAACCCGGCGGCGCCTGCTCGATATGACGGTACGGAAAAGTCCCCCATAGCGGCGGGCCTTCTCGCTCTGTTTCTCGGCGGGCTGGGTATCCACAAATTCTATCTCGGATACACCTCCGAGGGTGTGATCCTTCTTGTCGCGACCTTCCTCTCATGGGTGACATTGATCATCGGAATAGGTCTTATCGGGCTGTTTGCGATCGGTGTGATCTGCCTGGTGGAGGCGATCATTTATTTGACGAAGTCGCCGGAGGAGTTTCAGTCGATCTACGTTGACGGACGCAAGCCCTGGTTCTGATCCCGGCGAAGCCGACGCGGCCCAATGCAGGGAGCATAAGAGAACGAGCGGCCGGTCGTCTTGCAGGCAAGCCGTAGGGTTCACGCGAAGGCGCGAAGGCGCGAAGCAGGTTCCGGCCACCGCCGGTGCAACCGATCTCCGGCCAGCCCAACAGCCTTGCTGCGCTTGGCGTACACGCCGCCGTCGGCAGCGCTCCGGCCCTTCGCGCCTTCGCGCCTTCGCGTGAACCCCTACGGGATTGGCGCGTCGCCGCCCTTGTCCTCCCTGTGGAGCGCAGCTCCATGGGGAGGGGGACCGCACGAAGTGCGGTGGAGGGGCAATTCTGAGTCGGCAAAGCCCCTCCACCATGCTTCGCCCGACGGCTGCTACGCAGCCGGTTCCGGCTCTCGGCATGCCCCCGGCATGCCGACCCGCCTACACCCCCCTCCCCATCGGCTTCACCGACAGGGAGGACTGGGTCTCACCTAGGCTCCGACCACCCCTTCCCCGTCCCGATACGCCACCTCGAAATTGCCCCAGCGGCGGCCGTTGATGCGCAGCGGGACGAAGACGTTCTTGACCGGCAGATAGCGGCCCTGCCCCAGGTCCATGCCGTAGGTGGCGAGCATCGCGTCCTTGTCGCTGGCGATGGCGCGGCGGGTGACGTCGTCGATGAAGTTGCGCCGGTTGCGGCAATGCTCGGCGTTCCACTTGGGGTCCGGCCCCTGCGGCTGCGAGCGTTCCGAGATGTGGGTGGGCAGATAGCCGTTGATGTCGGTGACGGCGCAGGCGATCAGCCGCGGCCGCTCCTTCATCAGCCGGTCGAGCAGCGGCCGGACATGATGGTCGGCGAAGGCGCAGAAGCGGGTCTCGTACTGGACGGGGTCGGTGCCCGGCATCGGCACGTAATCGGTGTCGAACACCGCCGCTTCGTCGATCTCGCCGCGGGCGATGCCGGCTTCGACCAGCGCCTGGATTTCGCGCATGCCGGCCTGGGCGAAATGGATGAACGGCGTGTCGTCGATCGCCACGCCGCAGCTGGCGAGGCGGTCGAGCATGGTGTTGGACAGCGTCTCGAGCGTGCCGAGCCGGGCGTGGACCCGGGTCAGCTCGCCGCCATTCTCGCGGGCGTCGGCGGCGAAGGCGGAAAGCCCGTCCTTCACCGAATTGACGCTCTGCTGGATGTGGCTGGTCGATTGGGCGATGCCGTCGGTCTGGCGGTCGACCATGCCGACGATGTCGGCGACGTCGCGCACCGTCTCGGTGATGGTGGCGAAGCCGCTTTGCGCCTTGCGGCTGCGCTCGACGCCGGTGCCGATCTCGGAGGTGACGGCTTCCGCCTCGCGGGTCAGCGAGGCGATGGTGCCGCCGATCTCGCTGGTCGCGGCGCGGGTCTCGTGGGCGAGCTTCTTCACCTCGGCGGCGACCACCGCGAAGCTGCGCCCCGCCTCGCCCGCGCGCGCCGCCTCGATGGTGGCGTTGAGGGCGAGCATGTTGGTCTTGTAGGCGATGCTCTCGATCGAGGCGGAGACGTTGCGCACCCGCCCCATCGCCTCGGCGAAGCCCGCCATGCGCTCGCCGAGCTGGACGACGAGCTCGGTCAGCCCGCTGAACACCGCGATCGTGTCGTCGATCGCCGCGCGGCCGGCGGAGAGCTTCTCGCGCGCCTGCTCGGCGAGGATGCGCGCCTCGTCGGTCGATTGGGCGACGCTGGCCTGGTCCATCAGCAGCCGGCTGGTCACTTCCTCGAGCGTGTCGAGCGTCCGAAGGTTCGAGGAGATGCGCTCGGAGACGCCCGAGACGTAGCCGGAGACGTCGCTGCATTCGATCGCCAGCGCGCCGCAATTGCGCGCGACAATGCTGATCGCGTTCGAATCCGCAATCCCGGTCGCCGAACTTGCCACGCCTGTCTCCCCTGTGCCGCGCACGTCAGGCCGGGCTAAGCGGAAAGTGTTGAAGGGTCGTTAACTATGCGGACATGCACCCGCTTGATGACCTCTCGGGCATCTCCTCCAAGCCGTATCCAAGCAAGGCAGGGCGGCCTGCCCTTTCCCGTCGCCCCAGCGAAGGCTGGGGCCCATGCTGCCGCCGCGCTCCGCCAGCGCAACGGGGCGAACACCCGCCAGCGTTCGCCTGGGCTCGGACTCGGCATGGGCCCCAGCCTGCGCTGGGGCGACGAGCGTCTCAGACCGGCCGTTCCTAAACGACGGTCCGCCCTTCCCCGTCGCCCCAGCGAAGGCTGGGGCCCATGCTGCCGCGACGCTCCGACAGCGCAGCGGGGCGAGCACCCGCCAGCGTTCGCCTGGGCTCGGACTCGGCATGGGCCCCAGCCTGCGCTGGGGCGACGAGTGTCTCCAAACCCCC
>JBJMTY010000117.1:0-3361 GCA_045811445.1 Allosphingosinicella sp.
CTCCAACGGCACCGCCATCCTGGGCCTCGGCAATCTCGGCGCGCTCGCCTCAAAGCCGGTGATGGAAGGCAAGGCAGTTTTGTTCAAGCGCTTCGCCGATGTCGACGCCATCGACCTCGAAGTCGATACCGAGGACAGCGACGCCTTCATCAACGCGGTCGCCCTGCTCGGCCCCAGCTTCGGCGGCATCAACCTCGAGGACATCGCCGCGCCGGCCTGCTTCATCATCGAGCAGACGCTGAAGGAGCGGATGAACATCCCCGTCTTCCACGACGACCAGCACGGCACCGCGATCATCACCGCCGCCGGCCTGATCAACGCCTGCTACCTGACCGGGCGGGCGCTGAAGGACGTCAAGGTCGTGGTGAACGGCGCCGGCGCCGCGGCGATCGCCTGCACCGAGCTCATTAAGGCGATGGGCGTGCGGCACCACCATGTCATCATGTGCGACCGCAAGGGCGTGATCTGGGAAGGTCGCCCGGAAGGCATGGACCAGTGGAAGTCCGCCCACGCCGCCGCCACCGACGCGCGCACTTTGGCCGAGGCTTTGGTCGGCGCCGACGTCTTCCTCGGCCTGTCCGCGGCCGGGGCGCTCAAGCCCGAGATGGTGATGGACATGGCCAAGCGGCCGATCATCTTCGCCATGGCCAATCCCGATCCGGAGATCACGCCCCCCGACGCCAAGGCCGCGCGGCCCGACGCGATCGTCGCCACCGGCCGCTCGGACTATCCCAACCAGGTCAACAACGTGCTCGGCTTCCCCTTCATCTTCAGGGGCGCGCTCGACGTGCGCGCGACGACGATCAACGACGAGATGAAGATCGCCGCGGCCGAAGCGCTCGCAAGCCTCGCCCGCCAGCAGGTGCCCGAGGAAGTCGCGGCGGCCTATGGCGGGCGCGCCCACAATTTCGGCCCCGATTACATCATCCCCGCGCCGTTCGACCCGCGGCTGATGGAAGTCGTGCCCGCCGCCGTCGCCCAGGCGGCGATGAAGACCGGCGTCGCCCAGCGGCCGATCGAGGATTTCGCCGCCTACCGCACCGCGCTGCGCTCGCGGCTCAACCCGACCACCTCGGTGCTCAGCCTCGCCTACGAATCGGCGCGCGCCGACCCGAAACGGGTACTGTTCGCCGAAGGCGACGAAGACGTGGTGCTGCGCGCCGCCATCGCCTTCCGCGACGGGGGCTACGGCATTCCCGTGCTGGTCGGCCGCGACGACGTCTACGACCGGCTGCGCGAGATGGGCGTCGAGCGGCCCGAGGATTACGAGCTGTTCAACAGCCGGGTCTACGGGCGGATCGACGAGATGGTCGAGCGCCTCTACGCCCGCCTTCAGCGCCACGGCTATCTGCAGCGCCAGATCGAGCGGATGGTGAAGCAGGACCGCAACATCTTCGCCGCCTTGCTGCTCGATCTCGGCGAGGGCGATGCGTTGATCACCGGCGTCACCCGCCCCTATGCCCAGAGCCTGCGGCAGATCCAGCGCGTGCTCGATCCCAAGCCGGGGACGACGCCGTTCGGCGTCCACGTCCTCGTCGGCCAGTCCCACACCACCTTCATCGCCGACACGACGGTGAGCGAGCGGCCGAGCGGCGAGCAGCTCGCCGAGATCGCCGCGCAGACCGCACAGGTCGCCCGCCGCATGGGCCACGAGCCGCGCGTCGCTTTCCTATCCTATTCCAATTTCGGCGACCCCGAAGGCACCTATCTCGACCGCATCCGCGAAGGCGTGAAGGTGCTCGACCGGCGGGCCCGCGACGGCGCGATCGATTTCGAATATGAAGGCGAGATGTCGCCCGACGTCGCGCTCAACCCGGCGATGGCGCGCATCTACCCGTTCAGCCGCCTGACCGGGCCGGCCAACGTGCTCGTCATGCCGGGCCTGCAGACCGCCAACATCTCGGCGAAACTGCTCAAGGAGCTGGGCGGCGGCGCGGTGATCGGGCCGATCCTGGTCGGCATGGAGCGCCAGGTCCAGATCGCTTCGATGACCGCGACCGCGTCGGACCTCGTCACCCTCGGCGTCCTCGCCGCAGGCCAGATGGTGCGCTAGCTACAGGGCCTCAGCCGCCGGGATTGTCGGTCGAGCGGCCCTTCGAGCCGGCGGTGCCGACCGCGCCGATATTGCCGAACAACTCGTCCCACAGGCTCTTGTGGCGGCCCAGGGTCGGCGTCTTGCCGTCGGCGGGATGGATGTTGGCGACCTGCTCCATGCCCTTGCGCTCGACCGCGGCGACGTTGCCGGCCTGGTCGAAGCGGACGTGGAGGATGGTCTGCTCGACGGCGTGCGGCTGGCTGTAGGCCATGTTCTTGGTCTGCCGCGACACGTAATACCAATCATTGTCGCTGAACGTGCCGGCGAAGGTCGGGCGGCCGAGCGTGCTCGCCACCGAATCCTTGTTGTCGGTCCCGACCTGGATCGCGCCGACCAGGGTTTCGTCGAGGTTGAAGCCCTGGCGGCCCTGGACCTTGTGGCAGCCGGAAAGGAGGAGGCCGGCGGTCAGGGCCGCGGCCACAGCGGCGCGGCGGGCGCTCGGCTTGATCATCTTGATAACAGTCTCCATTTTCCGGTGCGTGACGCAAGCGCCCCCGCCGCGCGGCTTGCGGCCCGCGGCACTTGACCCCAATATCCGACAAAGGCTGAACGGCGCAAGTACGCGCCCCCTTCGCCCGGAGATCCGATCTTGTCCTTCTTCCACCGCCTGTTCGGCCGCGCCCGCGAGCGCGAGGCGATCCTGCCGCTCTACGAGGCTTTGGTGGGCGAGGGGCGCGATCCGGCCTGGTATCGGGACGGCGGCGTCCCCGACACGCTCGAGGGCCGCTTCGACATGGTCGCCTCCGTGCTCGCCTTGGTTTTGCTGCGGCTCGAGGCGGAGGGGGAAAAGGCGCGGCGCGAGAGCGTCCTCCTCACCGAGATCTTCATCGACGACATGGACGCGAGCCTGCGCGAGCTCGGCACCGGCGACATGATGGTCGGCAAGAAAGTCGGGAAATTGGTCGGCGCGCTCGGCGGCCGGCTCGGCGGCTATCGCGAGTCGGCGGGCGATCCGGCGGCCTTCGAGGCGGCGGTGCGGCGCAACGTCTTCCGCGACGATCCCCGGTCCGGGGAGGCGGTGCCCCGGGTGGCGGAACGGCTGGCGGGGCTGCGCACCCGCCTCGCCGCCGCCTCGCTCGAGGATCTGCTCGCGGGGAGGCTGGCATGAGCGCGGAGTTCGGCCGTCCGGTCCGCATCGACACGCTCGGGCCCGGCCCGCGCGCGGTGTCGATCGAGGCGGCCCCGGAAGAGCGGGCGGCGCTGGCTAGAAGGTTCGCGCTGGTCGAGATCGGGCGCCTCGCCGCCGAGGCGTCGCTGACGCGCACC
>JBJMTY010000118.1:0-6102 GCA_045811445.1 Allosphingosinicella sp.
CCCCAGGCGGCGATGTGGGCGGCATAGTCCGGGAAAGCCTCGGTGAGCTCGGCCGCCGCCTCGTCGAAGCCGCGGCCGCCGTCGAGGGCCTCGTGCCACGACCACAGATCGGTCTGCTCGATGAAGGCGAGCCGCGCCGAATCCTCGGGAATCTGGCGAGCGAGAAAGGCTTCGGGGTCCCAGCCGTAGAGGACGTTGCCGACGTCGAAGATCACGGCACGGGGGGAGGACACGCTCATACGTCTGAGAGCTTCACGAGCGTCCCATGGATGCCAGCCTTCGCTGGCATGACGTCAGATCAGCCCTGGCGCGCCTTGAAGCGGCGGTTCGTCTTGTTGATGACGTAGGTGCGGCCCCGGCGGCGGATCACGCGGCAGTCGCGGTGGCGCGACTTGAGGGACTTCAGGGAATTGCGGATCTTCATGGCTCGGAGCGCCTGCCTGTCTCGACGAAAAATATGCTGGAAAAGCGAGGCGCCCACCTAGTTTGCTGCGGGTGCTAAGTCAAGCGGCGGCGGGGGCTCGGCCATAGCCGTCGATCGCCTTGAAAATGGCCGAGACGCCGGCCCTTTCCGCCCCCGTCAGCTCAGGCCGCCAGATGTCGAAGAGGAGGATGACGCGGACCTCCGAACTGGGGTTCTTCGCCTCATGCTCGATGCTGTCGTCGAAGACGAGGAGCTTGCCGGGCTCCCACTCCCGCGCCTCGTTGCCGACGCGCAGCCAGCAGCCCGGCGGCACGACCAGCGGCAGGTGGCAGATGAGGCGGCTGTTGAGCATGCCGTGGTGGGGCGGGATGTGGGCGCCCGGGCGAAGCAGCGAGAAGAGCACGGAAGGCGTGCGGCTGCCGATCCGGCTCATCGGCACCTTCGAGAGGGCGGCGACCGTGCGAGGGCAGCGGGCGGCATTCTCCTCCACCAGCGCGCCGTCCTGCCACAAATAGAAGGCGCCCCAGCTGGGATCGTCCGCCATGCCATGAAAATCCCGGGCCGGCCGGTCCTTCTCCGCCTGGACGTAGGGCGCGAAGGACGCGTCGCTCGCGAGAAGGGCGACCAACTCCTCGCAAATGACTCCGGTCTCGTCCTCGAGGGCGGCCGACCACTCGAACTCCTCGCGTTCGTAAAATTGCCGCTGCGGCAGGCCAGGAAAATAGAAAGCGCTCGGCTGTTGGTGATAGATTTCGCGGCGGCCGAAGAGAATCTCGATCGCCTCGTCAAAGCGCGGGCCCGCCCCTGCTCCGGCCACAGCCCGCTCGAGATGCGCCTGATAGTCGAGAGCGGCCTGGCGGACGTAGGCCTGGGCGCGGCGCAGCGGTTCGAGGAGCGGTTGAGGCAAGGTGCCGGCAGCCTGCGCTTCCCGAAGAGCGGCTTGGAAGAAGCTGGTCGCGGCACGCGTGTCGCCGGCGGCGGCATGGGCCTCGCCGCGCGCGAGATGGTCGCGGACGGCCCCCTCGCTCATCCGCGCTCCGCCAGCCGCCTTTCCCAGGCGAGGGCGTCGGCGACGATCGTGTCGAGGTCGTCGCGCCGCGGCCGCCACTTCAAGGTCGCCAGGATCTTGCGGTTGTCGGCGACGAGCGCATCGGGGTCGCCGGGGCGGCGCGGCTCCATCCTGCGCGCGATCCGCATGTTGGCGACGCGGTCGACGGCGTCGAGCACTTCGAGCACCGAGAAGCCCCGGCCGTAGCCGCAATTCATGATGTGGCTGCGCTCGGGCTGCGCGATCAGCTGCTCGAGCGCGTCGACATGGGCGGCGGCAAGGTCGCTGACATGGATATAGTCGCGCACGCCGGTGCCGTCGGGCGTCGCATAATCGCTGCCGTAGACCGAGACGTGGCTCCTCTTGCCCACCGCCGCCTCGACGGCGACCTTGATGAGATGGGTGGCGCCCGCCGTCGACTGGCCCGAACGGCCGCCGGGATCGGCGCCGGCGACGTTGAAATAGCGCAGGGCGCAGAAATTGAGCGGATGAGCCGCGGCGGTGTCGATCAGCATCCGCTCGGTCATCAGCTTCGACCAGCCATAGGGATTGATCGGCTCGGTGCGGGTCGCCTCGTCGATCGGCACGCGCTCGGGAATGCCGTAGGTCGCCGCCGTCGAGGAGAAGATGAAGTGGCGGACGCCGCCCTCGACCGCGCTTTCGATCAGCGAGCGGCTCTTGGCCGTGTTGTTCGAATAATATTTCAGCGGTTGCTCGACCGATTCGGGGACGATGATCGATCCGGCGAAATGGATTATCGCGCCGATGCCATGCTCGCGGATCAGGCTCGCGACCAGCGCCTGGTCGGCGATGTCGCCTTCGACGAAGGTCGCCGCCTCGGGCACCGCCCAGCGAAAGCCGGTGGTGAGATTGTCCAGCACGACCACGCGCCAGCCGCCGTCGAGCAGGGCGAGGACGGCGTGGCTGCCGATATAGCCGGCCCCTCCGGTGACGAGGATGGCGGGCCTGGTCTGGTCGTTCATCTGGACTTTCCTGCGGCAAGGCGGCCAAATAGGGCCGGGAGCGAAACGGCCTGAACAAACGTTTGAGCCGCGAGCCGCCCGCTAGACGAAGAGGAGCCGGGATGAAAACGACTTTTCTGAAGGGTGCCGCCCTGGCGCTCAGCGCCGCCCTTGCCGCCTGCGCGACGGGCACAAGCGACAAGGCGGCGCGGACCGGCGGCGTCGAGGTCGGCCGCTTCCACCTCGGCCAGCCGATCGCCCATGCCCAGATCGCCATCGAGCCGTTCGATCGCGCCGAGGCCAACCGTCCCGAATTCGCCGCTTACTCCGCCGCCGTCGCGCGCCAGCTCTCCCGGCTCGGCTGGACGGTGGCCGGCACGGTCGGCCAATCCGAGCAGGTCGCGCTGATCGGCGTCCAGCAGGGTAGCCGGGAAGCGATCGCAGGCCGAATCAACGCCCGCGTCGGCCGCGGCGTCGCCGGCCTGCCGCTGGCGGGAAGCTCGACCGGCGTGACCGCCACCTTGCTGGAAGTAGCGATCCGGCGCCGTTCCGACGGCACCGTGTTCTGGGAAGGCCGCGCCGTCGGCGAGGCGCGGACGGGCACGCCGGAGGCCGCCGCCTCGGCCCAGGTCGAGCGGCTTGCGGAAGCCTTGTTTCGGGACTTCCCCGGGGAGTCGGGCCGCATTATCAGGGTCAAATGACCCTTAACATCTCGGCCGCCTTCGATGGCGGCAACATCCGCGTCGTCGAGATCAGCGGCGACCGCGCCGACCTCGAAATCGTCCACGACAACGAGTCCGAATTCTACCAATGGTTCTATTTTCGCCTGACCGGCGCGAAGGGCCGGCCGGTCGAGCTCAGGATCACCAACTGCGCCGGCGCCGCCTACCCGCTCGGCTGGGAGGATTACCACGCCTGCCTCTCCTACGACCGCGAGGAATGGGTGCGCACCGATACCGCCTACGAAGGCGGTATCCTGACCATCCGGGTGACGCCGGAATCCGACAATGCCTGGCTCGCCTATTTCGCGCCCTATACGATGGAGCGGCATCACGATCTGGTCGCGGCGGCCGCGGCCGGCCCGGGCGTCGAGTATCGCTCGCTCGGCCGCACGCTCGACGGGCAGGAGATGGATTGCCTAAAGCTCGGCGAGGGGCCGCTGCAGGTCTGGCTCTACGCCCGCCAGCATCCCGGCGAGACGATGGCCGAATGGTGGATGGAAGGCGCGCTCGAGCGGCTGCTCGACGAAGCCGACCCCGTCGCGCGGGTGTTGAGGCAGCGCGCCACCTTCCACATCGTACCCAATATGAACCCGGACGGCTCGCGGCGCGGCCACCTCAGGACCAACGCCGTCGGCACCAACCTCAACCGTGAGTGGCACGCGCCTTCCCCCGAACGCAGCCCGGAAGTGCTGTGCGTCCGCAACGCGATGGACGCGACCGGCGTCGATTTCGCCATGGACGTGCATGGCGACGAAGCGATACCGGCCAATTTCCTCGCCGGCTTCGAGGGCATACCGGGCTGGAACGAGGGGCAGCAGCACGGGTTCGACCGCTTCGCCGAGGCGCTGCTGCGCGCCAGCCCCGATTTCCAGACCCATCGCGGCTATGAGGTCGCAAGGCCCGGCCAGGCTAATATGTCGATGTCGACCGCGCAGCTCGCCGAGCGCTACGGCGCGGTGTCGATGACGCTCGAAATGCCGTTCAAGGACAATGTCGATCTGCCCGACGAGCGCTACGGCTGGTCGCCCGAGCGGTGCCGCCTGCTCGCCCGCGCCTGCCTCGACGCCCTCCACGCCGTCCTTCCGGAGCTGGAAGCGCGGAAGAAGGCCTGACCCCCAATGCCCACGCTCGTCCTCATCCGCCACGGCCAATCGGCGTGGAACCTCGAGAACCGCTTCACCGGCTGGTGGGACGTCGACGTCACCGCGAAAGGCGCCGAGGAAGCGCGAGCGGCGGGCGAGCTGATGGCGGCGAAGGGGCTCGATTTCGACCAATGCTTCGCCAGCGTGCAGACGCGGGCGATCAAGACGCTGCATCTGGCGCTGGAAGCGATGGGGCGGCTGTGGCTGCCGGTCGAGAAAAATTGGCGGCTGAACGAGCGCCATTATGGCGGCCTCACCGGGCTCGACAAAGCGGAGACGGCGGCGCGGCACGGCGACGAGCAGGTACGCATATGGCGCCGCTCGTTCGACGTGCCGCCGCCGCCGATGGAGGAAGGCAGCCCCTACGATCTGGCGGGCGACCGGCGCTATGCGGGCGTAGAGGTGCCGAGGACCGAAAGCCTCAAGGACACGATCGCGCGCGTCTTGCCTTATTGGGAGAGCCGCATCGCCCCCATGCTGCGGGACGGCCGGCGCGTGCTGATCTCGGCCCACGGCAATTCGCTGCGGGCGCTGGTCAAGCATCTCTCGGACATTCCCGACGACGAGATTACCGGCCTCGAAATCCCGACCGGGCAGCCGATCGTCTACGAGCTGGATGCGCGGCTGGAAGCGGTGGATCGCTATTATCTGAGCGAGCGGTAACGCCAGTCCTCCCTGCGGCCGAAGGCCGTGGGGAGGGGGATCGCCTGAAAGGCGGTGGAGGGGCTTGGAACGGCGGCGGCCCCTCCACCGTGCTTCGCACGACGGCTGCTGCGCAGCCGGTTCCGGCTCTCGGCATGCCCCCGGCATGCCGACCCGCCTACACCCCCCTCCCCATCGCTTCGCGACAGGGAGGACGAGATTCAGGCCTCGCTTTTCGCCCGTGCAAGGTTGCGCTTGGCGCGGGCCTGGACGTCGTCGGCGGTGTCGCCGACGAGGATGCCGGTGGTCGCCGCCGCGCAGGCGAGCGGCACCCTGGCGTGGCCGAGATCGAGCGGGTTCCCCTCGACGCAGCGCGCCAGCCGCTCGGCGGCGTCGATCGCGCTGTCAAGGTCGAGATGGTCGAGGATGAGGCCGAACTCCGCCTCGCCGGTGCGGGCGAGCACGTCGGTGGTGCGGATCAGGCCGCAGAGCAAGCGGGCGACGTGGACCAGGGCCGCGTCGGCGGCGAAATGGCCGTGCGCCTCGCGCAGCGCGTCGAGCGAGGTCAGCTCGACGCTCACCACCGCGGCCGGCGTGCCGTGGCGGGCGCAAAGGCCGACGACGCGCTCCAGCTCGGTGCGGAAGCGGCGCGCGCCGGGGAGCGGGGTGAGGTCGTCGACCTCGAGATTGCGCTCGAGATCGCGGATGCGCTGCTGGGCCTCGGCGAGCGCGGCGCGGAGCAGGGCATTCTCCTGGTCCGCCTCGGCGGGGACGCCGGTGAAATCGGGGTTGTGCCTGGACATGGCGTCATCCTCTATCGCGGCGAGGTTAAGCAAAAACGAACCTCTGGCATCGCCGCCGAGGCCCCGATAGAGGAGCGAAGATGGCCGAGGTCGGGATCATCATGGGCAGCCGCTCCGATTGGGAGACGATGCGCCATGCCGCCGAGACGCTCGACGCGCTCGGCGTCGCCCACGAGACGCGGATCGTCTCGGCCCACCGCACGCCCCAGCGGCTCTACGATTATGCGAGCGGCGCGGCGGCGCGCGGCCTCAAGGTGATCGTCGCCGGCGCCGGCGGCGCGGCGCATTTGCCCGGCATGCTCGCCGCCAGCACGCCCCTGCCGGTCATCGGCGTGCCCGTGTCGACCACGACCCTGAAC
>JBJMTY010000119.1:0-9501 GCA_045811445.1 Allosphingosinicella sp.
CGCCGCCGGCCCCGCCTCGACCAGCGCCGCCGGCCGCCGCGACGGCGCCGGACCCCCATCATCCGCTCCGCTCGGCCAGAGCTACCGGCGCCGCACCCGCGGCCGGGTCTCGGCCAGCGCGGGCCGCCGGGACATCAGATCATGAACAAGCCAAGCCGCGAGGCGCTCGACACCTATTACGAGGAGGCGGCGAGCTGGAATCGCGACCGCCAAGAAGCGCTGCGCAAGACCAGCCGCAACGCCTGGCGGATCGCCGCCGCCGCCGTCGCCGTCGCGGTGCTGGAGGCGATCGCGCTCATCCTCCTGATGCCGCTCAAGACGGTGGTGCCCTACACTTTGCTGGTCGACCGCACGACCGGCTACGTCCAGGCGCTGAAGCCGCTCGACCCCGACAAGGTCGCGCCCGACGCCGCTTTGACCCAGTCGCTGCTCGTCCAGTACGTCATCGCCCGCGAGAGCTTCGACGTCGACATGATGCAGGCCAATTACAAGAAGGTCGCCTTGTGGTCGGCGGAGAAGGCGCGGTCCGACTATCTCGGCCTCGTCCAGGTCTCCAACCCGCAAAGCCCCCTCGTCCTCTATCCGCGCACCACGGTCGTCGAGACGCGGGTCAAGAGCGTGTCGCCGCTCGGCCGCGGCGTCGCTCTGGTGCGCTTCGACACGGTCAGGGTGGATGCCGGCGGGGCGACCCAGCCGCCGCAATCCTGGGTGGCGGTGATCCGCTACCGCTTCAGCGGCGAGCCGATGAAGCTCGAGGACCGGTTCGTGAACCCGCTCGGCTTCCAGGTGCTGCGCTACCGCCGCGACGCCGAGACGGCGCCGCCGCCGGGCGTGGTGGCGACCGTGCCGGGGCCGACAGTCCTGGTTCCGGGCGCGGCGCCGGTCGGCGTCGTCCCGGGCGCCGTCGTGCCGGGCGCCGTCGTGCCGGGCGCGGCGACGACGACCACCGTCACCACCACGACCGGCCAGACGACGGTGACGCCGCTCGGCGCCGCCGCCGCCGCCGCCGCCCGCTCCGCCGCCGAGCGGCGCAGCCCCCGCAACCGTCCGCCCGAGCCGCAGCTGTGAAGCGAGCGCTCTTCCTTCTCGCGGGCGGCGCGGCGCTGGCGCTGGCGAGCCCGCTCGCCGCGCAGGTCCGGCCCAGGCCCGGCCCGGGCGACCCGCACATCCAGACGGTCGACTACGCCCCCAACCAGGTGGTGCTGATCGAAGGCGCCAACGGCTACCAGGTCACCGTCGAGCTCTCCCCCGACGAGCAGGTCGAGACGATCGCGGTCGGCGACAGCGGCGCCTGGCAGGTCACCGCCAACCGGCGCGGCGACCATCTGTTCGTCAAGGCGATCACCGGCGGCGTCTCGACCAACATGACGGTGATCACCAACGTGCGCCTCTACAATTTCCAGCTGGCGCCGGTCAGCAGCACCGACATGCCCTATACGGTGAAGTTCAAATACCCGCCGACCGCCGCCGAGGAAGAGGACCAGGCGGCGAGCGCGGCGGGCGAGGGCCGCTACCGGCTCGGCGGCGACAAGGCGCTGAGGCCGAGCGAGATGAGCGACGACGGCGTCCACACCTACATACGCTGGCCGCGCGACCGGGCGCTGCCCGCCGTCTATTCGGTGAGCGACGGCGGCCAGGAAGTCTTGGTCAACGGCATGATGCGCGAGGATGACGTGTTCGTCATCGACAGCGTGTGGAAGAAACTGGTGTTCCGGATCGACGACCATGTCGCCACCGCGGCCCGCGCGACGGGAGAGCGCTGATGGCGAGCCGCACGCCCCCCATCGACCCGCGCCTCGCCGCCGCGACGGCCGGCCCCGACGAAGGCGCCGAAGCCGGCGTCCGCCCGGTGGTCGCCCTCCCCCGCTCCGGGCCGTCGGGCCTGCTGATCGCGATCGGCATCGCGCTTGCCGCGATCATCCTGTTCGTCGTCCTCGATTCGCGCCGCCGCGCGCAGCTCGTGCCGGCCACGAAGGTGACCCGGTCCGACGCCGCCGGCCTCGCCGCCGCGCCGGCCCCGCCGCTCTATATCCCGCCCGCCCCGGCGCCGGCCCCGGTCGTCATGGCGCCGGTCGAGCCGGCCCCGGCGGCCCCGGAGCCGCGGCCGCGCAACATTGCGCCGGCGCCGATGCCGCAGCCGATGGTCCAATACATTCCGCAGCCGCAGCCCTCGGTCAGCATGCCGCCGCCGCCCCAGCGCCAGTCGAACAGCCCGACGCTCGTCTTCGACAACACGGCCGCGGGAGCCGCCGCGGGGCCGCCGGGCAGCATCCCGGGCGCGCCGGGGGGGGATGCGGGCGGCCTCTCCGCGGCGTTCGGCGCCAACCAGGCGGTGAGCCGGGTGCGCTCCAGCCTGTTCGCCAACCGCGGCACCACCGTCGTCCAGGGCACCTTGATCCCCGCCGTGCTCGAGACCGCCTTCGATTCGCGGCGGCCCGGCTTCGCCCGCGCCGTCGTGTCGCGCGACGTCCGCGGCTTCGACGGCGCCAAGGTGCTGATCCCGCGCGGCAGCCGGCTGATGGGCGAGTATCGCTCCGACATCCAGCCCGGCCAGCGGCGGGCGCTGATCAACTGGACCCGGCTGATCCGGCCCGACGGCGTCACCATCGCGATCGGCTCGCCCGCCGCCGACACGCTCGGCCGCGGCGGCGTCAAGGGCCATTACGACAGCCATTTCTTCGAGCGCTTCGCCGGCGCCATCCTGATGTCGGCGCTGCAGGTCGGCGTGAACCTCGCCGCCCAGGAATCGGGATCGACCAACATCATCGTCGGCGCGCCGAGCGCGACCGCGAGCCTGGCGCCGCTGCTCGAATCGACCCGGATCGTGCCGACCCTCACCGTCCCGGCCGGGACCAGCATCAGCGTGTTCGTCGCCCGCGACCTCGATTTCACCGCCTCCGAGAAGGAGAGATGAGCGCCGCGGCCGTGGAGGAAAGAGCGCCAGAGACCGGCGTCTACCTCCGCTCCTATTTGGCGCCGCTGACCGGCATGCTGGCGCGGCCCGACGTCACCGACATCTACGTCAACCGCCCGTACGAAATCTGGGTCGAGACCACCGGCGGCGGCATCGAGCGGCACGAGGCGCCGGGGCTCGACGAGGCGACGCTCGACCGCCTCGCCCGCCAGATCGCCGCTCTGTCGCACCAGGGGATCAGCCGCGAGCATCCCTTGCTTTCGGCGCGGCTGCCCGACGGCGCCCGCATCCAGATCGTCGCCCCGCCCGCCACGCGCGGCCCGCTCGCGCTCGCCATCCGCAAGCACGTCTCGCCCGAGCTGACGCTGGCCGACTATGTCGCGACCGGGGCGTTCGACGAAACCAAGGCGCGGCAGGGCTTCGAGCGCTCCGAAGCCGACCGCAACCTGGCCGACCTGCTCGCCAAGGGCGACCTCAAGGGCATGCTGTCGGCGGCGGTCAAATCGCGGAAGAACATCCTCGTCTCGGGCGGCACCTCGACCGGCAAGACGACCTTCCTCAACGCCTTGCTGCGCGAGGTGCCGCCCGAGGAGCGGCTGATCCTCATCGAGGACACGCCGGAGCTCTTCGTGCGGAACGAGAACCATGTCGGCCTCGTTGCCGCCCGCAGCGCGCTCGGCGAGGCGCAGGTCGAGACCGACGACCTCGTCGCCGCCACCCTGCGCATGCGGCCCGACCGCATCATCCTGGGCGAATTGCGCGGCAAGGAGGCCTATTCCTTCCTCCGCGCGGTCAATACCGGCCACCCCGGCTCGATGACCACCGTCCACGCCGACAGCCCGGAGCGGGCGGTCGAGCAGATCGTCCTCCTCGTCCTCCAGGGCGGCACCCAGCTCAACCGCGAGGACGTGCGCCATTATGTCAGCCGCACCATCGACGTGTTCGTCCAGCTGACCCGCACCGGCGGCCGCCGCCGCATCGCCGAGGTCGTGCTCAGGGACTGAGGGGATCGGCCGATTGCCAGCCGCCGCCGCCGCCCGTAAGCCAGGGACATGAAAAGCCTGGCTCCCGCTCTCGCCGCCGTGGCGCTCGTCGCCGCGTCCGCCGCCACCGCATCCGCCGCCCCGCTGGCGCCGCCGGTCTCACACGCCAAGCCCAAGCCGGTCGCGGCCGCGCCTGCGCCCGCGCCGGCGACGCCGTCCATTGCAATCCCGATGACTGCCGCGCCGCCGCCTTCGCCAGCGGGCGGCGGCGAGCAGGGTTTCTACGCCGCGCTGACCACCGCACAGGCGGGGCAGGCCGGCGGGGATCCGTTGCTCGACAGGGGCCTTGCCACGGCGATGAGCCGACTGATGGCGGCCGGACGCTGCGGCGACGCCGCCGATCTCGCGACGCACAGCGCGGCGCCCGGGCTCGCCGCCCGCGCCCGGCAGATCTGCGCCGCGAAATAGGCGTCCGCCCGCCGCCGGCCGGCGGGTCTGTCCGGTTCTGTCCGGACCGGTCTCGAAACTCGCGGACAAAGACGCGCGCGCTTTCGAGCGGCGGCTCTATACAGCCTCCATCAGCGAATGGCGGGGGGACGCCGTTCGTTGTCACGCAAATTGACGAGACCGAGGTCGACGCGCCTTCCCAAAAGGAAGCCGCCGGCTTCTTCGAGTCGCAAGGGCAAGCGCCCAACCCTGTCGTTCGGCCCTGCCGCGCGGCACAGGCGGAGCTTTGCCCGAGCAGGGGAACAGGACCAACGTCATGAAGAACATCGCTCTCAAAGCCTCGGCCGCCATCCTCGTCGCGATGCCGCCGGCCGCCGCTTTCGCCCAGGACACGCAGATCCCGGCGAACATCGTCTTCTCGACGCCCGGCACGACCAATTACCTGCGCGATATCCACCTTTCCGACAATCAGGGCGGCCTGCGCTTCTACGGCGCGGCGACGCTGGGCGGCAGCCCGGCCGGCGCCGACATCCAGTTCTTCGGGAACGCCAACGCGCTGTTCCCGGGCCAAGCCTTCATCGACGCCGGCGCGGTCAACACCGGTGCGATCATCCTGCGGTCGGCACCCACAGGGGGGATCGTCACCGAGCGGATGCGGATCACCGCGCTCGGCAATGTCGGCATCGGCACCAACGCGCCGTCGCAGAAGCTCGAGGTCAACGGCAATCTCAAGATCGCCGGCATGGGCAACGGCATCATGTTCCCCGACGGCTCGATCCTGACCAGCGCCGCCGGCACGCCGGGCACGCTCGGCGGCCAGAACGCCTGGACCGGGCAGAACACGTTCATGAACGGCCTGTCGTCGAACGGCGTGCCCATCACCAATGTCGGCAATCCGGTCAGCGCCCAGGACGCGGCCAACAAGGGCTATGTCGATTCGAACTTCGTCAAGTTCGTGCCCGGCGCGGAGCAGCTCTCGGTCGGCGACGCCAACGGCACCGCCCCGATGATCAACCTGCGCGGCGGCTCGACCTGCTGCTCGGGCCCCGGCGGCCACACGCCGGCCTGGTTCAAGGTGTTCCAGAACGGCAGCTTCGTCGCCACCGGCAATCTCGGCATCGGCGTCTCGCCGATGCAGGGCAAGGGCTACCGCACCTCGTGGGACAGCTACAAAGGCGCCTTCCGCTCGGGCTATGCGGACGCCGAATGGGACGATGCCAATGTCGGCTTCTTCTCCTGGGCGGGCGGCTCCAACTCGACCGCGATCGGCCTCTACGCCTTGGCCTTCGGCGACACCAATTCCGCCGAGAGCACGTCGTCGATCGTGTTCGGCAGCGGCAACCAGGTGAAGGGCGCCGCCGGCTTCTCCGCCGGCGCCGGCAACCGGGTGTGCGACACCTACGGCGTCGCCTTCGGCAACAAGGCGCAGTCCGGCGGCCCGCTGATCAACGGCAAGTGCGACCCGGATTCGTTCAACCTGCGCGGCCTCGCCGCCGTGGCGATCGGCTACAACGTCACCGCCGACCAGGACCATACGACGGCGATGGGCAAGTTCGCGTCGAACAACGGCTTTTCCGGCACCTTCGTCTGGTCGGACGGCTCGGCGACGGCCTCGGCGGACACGTTCCGCAACAACGCCAACAACGAGTTCGCGCTGCGGGCGACCGGCGGCTTCCGCTTCCGCACCAATCTGACCGGGACGACCGGCTGCAACCTGCCGGCCGGCTCGGGCGTGTTCAACTGCACGTCGAGCCGCAAGACCAAGGAGAATTTCCGCGCGGTCGACGGCGAGACCCTGCTCGGGCAGATCCACGCGCTCGACGTCACCAGCTGGAACTACATCACCGAAGGCGCGCAGGTCCGCCACATGGGCCCGATGGCCGAGGATTTCCGCAAGGCCTTCGGCCTCGGCGTCAACGACACCTCGATCGGCGTCCAGGACCTCGCCGGCGTCACCCTGGCCGGCGTCAAGGCGCTCGAGGCGCGGACCGCCGAGCTCCAGGCGAAGACCGCCGAGGTCGAGCGGCTGCAAGGCGAGGTCGAGCGGCTGCAGAGCGCCAACGCCTCGCTCGAGCAGCGCGTCGCGGCGATCGAGGCGGCGCTCCAGCAAAGGTGAGGCGAGGGAGGCGGGGCCCAAACCCGCCTCCCGTTGCGACCGGCTTTCGAATGAGATAACAGCTCACCAGCCATTCCAAGGGAGATGTGATGATGCGTGGCGTGACCCCCAAGGCCCCGATCCAGGCGGACGCGAACGTTGCGAAGCGGGCGTGGGTGGCCCCCGTCCTCCAGACCGTGGCCGCGCGCGACGCCGAAGGCGTGGCCAGCAGCAGCGGCGCCGACGGCACGCTCTACTCCTAACCGCCCGGCCCTTTCCGCGCCGCGGCTCGGCGACACGTGAGCGGCGCGAAGCCGGAGCGGCGCTTGCGCGCAGCCGAAATTCCCGCCGCCGCCGAAGCGGGGAGCCTGCTCCTGACCGGGCCGGGCGGCGAGGCGCTGAGGCTCGACGGCCCGGGCCCGGACATCTGGGAGAGCCTCGAATATCCCTCGACCGCGGACGATGTCGTCGCGCGGCTGCTGTGCCGCTACGATGCGGACCGCGCGACGATCGAGCCGGTCGTCGTCGGGCTCTTGGAAAGGCTGGAGGCGCACGGCCTCATTGAAGCGGCGGCCTCGCCGGGCGATCCGCTCGGGCAAGCCTATCTCGGGCTCCTCAAGCGCAGCGTCGCCAACCTGCTCTACCCCGAGCTCGAGCTGCAGCTGAAGCATCTCGCCGACGCGCCACCCGAGGCGGGGCTCGCGCTCCAGCGCCGGCTGCGCGACATCGGCGAACCCGAGCGCCTCGACGCCCTGATCGCCGCCAAGCGGGAAGGCACCGGCCCGATCCGCTACGCCCACACCATGATCGGCCTGTTCCGGCTCAACAATATCGAGCGCTGCGCCGAGCGCGTGTTCGCCGACCGGATCGAGGGCGACTTTCTCGAAGCCGGCGTGTGCCAGGGGGGCGCCGCGATCCTCATGCGCGCGCTCCAGCGCGCGCACGGCGAGGCGGCGCGGCGGACCTGGGTGGTGGATTCGTTCGAAGGCGTGCCGCCTTCGGTGGATGAGAGGGACCGCGGCTACGGCCTCGATCTGGAGGAAGAGCGGCAGCCCTGGATGGCGATGTCGGAGCGGCGGGTGCGCGAGAATTTCGCGCGCTACGATCTGCTCGACGAAGGCGTGGCGTTCGTGCCCGGCTGGCTGCGGGAATCGCTTCCCGGCGCCGCGATCGACAAGCTCGCCATCCTGCGCGTCGACGTCGACCTCTACAGCTCGACGATCGATTGCCTCGACCTGCTCTACGACAAGGTCTCGCCGGGCGGCTTCGTCATCGTCGACGATTACGGCTATCTCCCCTGCTGCCGCGACGCGGTGGAGGCCTTCAGGGCCCAGCGGGGCATAGAGGCGCCGCTGCGGCGGATCGACCGCTCGGGCGTCTTCTGGCGCAAGCCCTGACATGGCCGCTTTGATCTCGGTCGTCATGCCGGTGTGGAACGGGGCCGAGTGGCTCGACGAGGCGATCGGCTCCATCCTCGCCCAGACCCATGCCGAACTCGAGCTGATCGTGGTGGACGACGGATCGACCGACGCGAGCCGCGACATCGCCGCGGATGCCGCAGCCCGCGACGCGCGGGTACGCACCATCGCGCTCGAGCGCGATCCGGGCGTCAAGGGCACGGGCCGCCCCGCCAACATCGGGATAGCGGCGGCCCGCGGCGCCTACATCGCGCGCATGGATGCAGACGATATCGCCCTGCCGGATCGGCTCGAACGCCAGCTCGCTTTCCTCGAGGAGCGCCGCCTCGACGCCTGCGGCGGGCTCGCCGAGGCGTTCGGCGCGCTGACCAGGGACTTCTGGTTTCCCGAGACTCACGAGGGCGTTGAGCACGAGCTGGTCTTCCGCGTCGCCATCCTGCACCCGACGATGCTGGCCCGCACCGCGCTGATGCGGCGCCTCCCTTATCGCGAGGACGTCGCGCACGAGGATTATGAGTGGCAGGTGCGCGCCGCCGCGGCCGGCGCGCGGCTCGGCAACCTCCAGGAGACGGTGCTGCGCCACCGCGTCCATCCCGGCCAGGCCAATCGGCGGCTCACCGCCGAGTTCCGCCGGGACCTTCGCCGCCACCGCTTCTCGCACGTCATGACGCTGTTCCCCGGCACGCCGCCGGCCGAATACCAGCATCTGGCCGCGCTCGCGGAGGAGGCGCCGATCCGCGACGAGGGCGAATTGAAGGCCGCGGCGGACTGGCTGCTGCGCCTCGCCGAGGGCGGCGACGCGGCCTTGCGCGCCTATATGGCCCGGCGCTGGCACAAGGCCTGCGACCGCGCCGGCGAGGCGGCCGACAGCGGGTTGCGCCTGGACGTTGCCGGCCGCTTCGCCGCCTGAGATTCCGCTTTCGCGCTAAAACGTTTCATCGTAAGAAAAGCACAGTTCATCGACAGGATCAGCGTGCCCGAGTCGGGTTCGGCGGTGGGCGGGGGAGGGTTTGCCCGATGCGGCAGCGGCCGAAGCGTCTCGCCCTTTTCGCCCTCCTCGCCGGCCTGCTGGTCCCGCTCGGCGCCTCGGCGGTGACGCCGCCGACGGTGCTCAGCGCCACCCCCGGCCTCGACGGGCGCGCGATCGCCCGCTTCACCCTCAATTTCTCCGAGCCGATGACGCCGCTCGGCGCGCAGCGGCCGGCGCCGATCGCGATGAAGTGCGAGGTCGACGGCAGCGGCCGCTGGGTCGACGCTTCCACCTATGTCTGGGAATATGAGAAGCCCCTGCCCGGCGGCGCCGTCTGCAAGGCCGAGCTCAAGCCCGCGCTCAAGACCCTCGCCGGCCGCGCCCTCACCGGCACCCGCCTATTCACCATCGACGCCGGCGGGCCCTATGTGCTCGATTTGCTGCCCAATGACGGCGACGAAGGGATCGAGGAGGACCAGGCCTTCATCCTCGCGCCCAACGGCCCCGTCGACCGCGCCTCGGTCGCCGCCGGCGCCTATTGCGCGGTCGAGGGGATAGGCGAGCGAATCGCGGTCGACCTCATCCCCGCCGCGACCGTCGAACGCGTGGTGATGGCGCTCTCCGACTATCGCCGAGACCGGCTGCTCGAGGCGGTTGCCGCCAACGGCGAAGCG
>JBJMTY010000120.1:0-5237 GCA_045811445.1 Allosphingosinicella sp.
ACACTATAAACAAACACGAATATAATCCGATCTCCGCGACTAGGAAGGGCGGCAGCCCGCTCATCTTGGGATCGACCAGCACCGCCGTCCGCCGCTCGGAGATCGAGCCCACCTCGCACATGGCGATGGCGAGGATGTCGACGGCGAAGGCGACCGGCTCGGCGTGGAAATTGCCGCCCGACAGCGCCTCGTCGCCGAACAGCAAAGGATTGTCGGTCGCCGCATTGGCCTCGATCTCCAGCGTCCGCGCGGCGCCGCGCATGAGGTCGAGGCAGGCGCCCATCACCTGCGGCTGGCAGCGGACCGAATAGGGGTCCTGCACCTTGGGGCAATCGTCGTGGCTGCGGCGGATCTCGCTGCCCTCGAGCAGGGCCGACAGCGCCGCCGCCACCGCCATCTGCCCCGGCTGGCCGCGCGCCTGGTGGATGCGCGGGTCGAAGGCCACGTCGGTGCCCTTCAGCGCGTCGAGCGACAGCGCGCCGGCGGCGAGCGCCGCGGCGAACACCCGCTCGGCGGTGAACAGGACGTCGAGCGCGATCGCGGTCGAGACCTGGGTGCCGTTGATCAGCGCCAAGCCTTCCTTGGGGCCGAGGACGAGCGGCTCGAGGCCGAGCCGTGCTAGCGCCGCGGCGGCCGGCATCGTCTCCCCGCCGAGCGCGATCCGGCCCTCGCCGAGCATCGCCGCGGCGAGGTGGGCGAGCGGGGCGAGGTCGCCCGACGCGCCCACCGACCCTTGCGATGGGATGACCGGCAGCGCGTCCGCCTCGAGGAACGCGAGCAGCCGCTCGACCAGCTGCGGCCGCACGCCCGAATGGCCGCGGCCGAGCCCCACCGCCTTGAGCGCGATGAGCAGCCGCACGATCCGCCGGTCGAGCGGCCCGCCGATCCCGCAGCTGTGCGAGAGGATGAGGTTGCGCTGCAGCTCCTCGAGCCGGCTGTCGGCGATCCGCGTGTGGGCGAGCAAGCCGAAGCCGGTATTGACCCCGTAGACGGTTCGCCCCGAGGCGAGGATGCGCCCGACCGCCTCGGAGGCGCCGGCGATCGCGGCCCACGCCTCGTCGGCAAGCGCGACGGGCGCGCCGGCCCAGACCTCGCGCAACTGGGCGAGCGTGACGGCGCCCGGATTCAGCTCCACCCGCATCACCTCGTCACCCCAGCGAAGGCCGGGGTCCATGCAGCCTCGGTAGCGGCCAGGGATGCCGCATGGATGCCAGCCTTCGCTGGCATGACGGGACCGGATCCCAGCTCGCTCACCGTCCCACCAACGGCAGGTCCAGCCCCTGCTCGCGCGCGCAGTCGAGGGCGATCTCGTAGCCCGCGTCGGCGTGGCGCATGACGCCGGTTGCGGGGTCGTTCCACAGCACCCGCGCGAGCCGCCGCGCCGCCGCCTCGCTGCCGTCGGCGACGATCACCATGCCGGCATGCTGCGAATAGCCCATGCCGACTCCGCCGCCATGGTGGAGCGACACCCAGGTCGCGCCCGACGCGGTGTTGAGCAAGGCGTTGAGCAAAGGCCAGTCCGACACCGCGTCGGAGCCGTCGCGCATCGCCTCGGTTTCGCGGTTGGGGCTGGCCACCGACCCGGAATCGAGATGGTCGCGGCCGATCACCACCGGGGCCTTCAATGCGCCCGAGGCCACCATCTCGTTGAACGCCAGGCCGAGCCGGTGGCGCTGCCCCAGCCCTACCCAGCAGATCCGCGCCGGCAGCCCCTGGAAGGCGATCCGCTCGCGCGCCATGTCGAGCCAGCGGTGGAGGTGCGGATCGTCGGGGATCAATTCCTTCACCTTGGCGTCGGTGCGGTAGATGTCCTCCGGGTCGCCCGAAAGCGCCGCCCAGCGGAACGGCCCGATGCCGCGGCAGAAGAGCGGCCGCACATAAGCCGGCACGAAGCCCGGGAAGTCGAAGGCGTGCTCGACCCCTTCGTCCTTCGCGACCTGACGGATGTTGTTGCCATAATCGAAGGTGGGCACGCCCATGGCACGGAAGTCGAGCATTGCATGAACATGCACCGCCATGGATTCTTTTGCAGCCCGCTCCACGGCAGCGGGGTCGCGCTCGCGCATATTTATCCATTTCTCGACGGTCCAGCCCACCGGCAAATAGCCGTTTGCGGGGTCGTGGGCGGAGGTCTGGTCGGTCACCGCGTCCGGACGAATGCCCCTGCGGACCATCTCCGGCAGAACCTCGGCCGCATTCCCGAGAAGCCCGACCGAAACCGGGGTCTCCGCCGTCCGGATGATCTCCAGCGCCTCGTCGAGGCTGCCGGCGCGGCGGTCGAGATAGCGGGTCTCGAGCCTCTTCTCGATCCGGCTCGCCTGGCACTCGATGGCGAGGCAATGCGCGCCCGCCATCACCGCCGCGAGCGGCTGGGCGCCGCCCATCCCGCCCAGGCCGGCGGTCAGGATCCAGCGGCCCTTCAAATCGCCGCCATAATGCTGGCGGCCCATCTCGGCGAAGGTCTCGTACGTGCCCTGCACGATGCCCTGCGTGCCGATGTAGATCCACGAGCCGGCCGTCATCTGGCCGTACATCATCAGGCCCTTGCGATCGAGCTCGTGAAAATGCTCCCAGGTTGCCCATTTCGGCACCAGGTTCGAATTGGCGATCAGCACCCGCGGCGCGTCTTCGAGGGTGCGGAACACGCCGACCGGCTTGCCCGACTGGACGAGCAGGGTCTCGTCCTCCTCGAGCCGCTCCAGCGCCCTGACGATCGCGTCGAAGCTCTCCCAGTCCCGCGCCGCCCGGCCGATGCCTCCATAGACGACCAGCTCCTCGGGCGCCTCGGCGACGCGCGGATCGAGATTGTTCTGCAGCATCCGCACCGCCGCTTCGGTGAGCCAGGATTTCGCGCGGATCTCGGGCCCGGTCCGCGCCTCGATATGCCGGCTATTGTCGCGACGGGTGTGCATGAGCGGCTCTTAGGATTGTCGGACGGACAAGTGAACCACCGTCGCCCCAGCGAAGGCTGGGGCCCATGCGGACTCAGGGCCGACCACGGAGTCCGCATGGATGCCAGCCTTCGCTGGCATGACGTCAGGCATCCTCCCCCGCCACGATCCTTCGCTCCGGCCCCGGCAGGCCGATCCAGTAAGCGAGCTCGGCCGGCCGCTCGACGCGCCAGACGCAGAGGTCGGCGGCCTTGCCGGCGGTCACCGTGCCGACTTCCGCCTCGAGCGCCAGCGCCCTGGCGGCGTTGCGGGTCATCCCGGCCAGCGCTTCCTCGGGCGTCAGGCCGAACAGGGTGCAGGCCATGCTCAGCATCAGGGTCGGCGAGAGCACCGGCGAGGTGCCGGGGTTGCAGTCGGTCGCCACCGCCATCGCCACATTGTGGCGACGCAGCAGGTCGACCGGCGGCTTTCGCGTCTCGCGCAGCGCGTAGAAGGCGCCCGGCAGCAGCACGGCGACCATGCCGGCCCGCGCCATCGCCTCGACGCCGGCCTCGTCGGCATGTTCGAGATGGTCGGCGGAGAGGGCGCCATGCTCCGCCGCCAGCGCCGCGCCGTGGAGGTTGGAGAGCTGCTCGGCGTGGAGCTTGACCCGGAGGCAATGCTCCTCGGCCGCCTCGAACAGCGCCCGCACCTCGTCCGGCGTGAAGCCGATCCCCTCGCAAAAAGCGTCCACGGCCACGGCCAGCCCCCGCTCCGCCGCCTGAGGGATCATCTCCTCGATCGCCATTCGGACGAAATCCTCGCGGCTCTCCTCATGCTCGGGGGGAAGGGCATGGAGCGCGAGCAGAGTGGGGACGATCCGCACCGCCTGGCTGCCGCCGAGCGCCTTCGCCGCCTCCAGCAGCTTCATCTCGCTCGCCACGTCGAGCCCGTAGCCGGACTTGATCTCGACCGTCGTGACGCCGCCCCGCATCAGCGCCCGCAGCCGCGGCCGCGCCTGCTCGACCAGTTCGTCCAGCGAAGCGAGCCGCGTCGCCTTGACGGTCGCTTTTATGCCGCCGCCGGCGCGGGCGATCGCCTCGTAGCTCGCGCCTTCCAGCCTCTGCTCATACTCGCTTGCCCGGCTGCCGCCGAAGACGAGATGGGTGTGGCAGTCGATCAGCCCCGGCGTCACCCACGCGCCGCCGAGCGGCTCGACTCGCGCGGCGCGATAGCCGGCGAGGTCGATGCGGCGGCCGACCCGCACGATCCGCCCGTCCTGGATGCCGACCGCGCCGTCCATGATCGCCCCGAAGGCGCCGGGGACGTCGGGGTCCATCGTCGCGACGTGGCAATTGGTCAGCAGCCGGTCCCACATGGCTCGCTTCCTAGCGCCCGGCCGCTATAAGGCCAACATGGGCTGGAAATCGGTCGCGGACCTGATCGGCGAGGAAGGCGAGGTCGCCCTCGTCGGCGCGCCGATGGAGGCCGGATCGGTCACGCCGGGCCGCTGCGACCTCGCGCCCGACATCGTCCGCCGCGCGCTGCGCCGCTTCAGCACCTACGATGTCGAAACCGGCGCTGAGCTCGACCTTGGCCTTCGCGACGCCGGCGACGCGCCGGTGCAGGGCGTCTCGCCCGCCGACGGGTTCGAGCCGATCCGCGCGGCGGTGGCGGCCGAGACGGCGCGCCACGGTTTGACCCTGCTGCTCGGCGGCAACAATGCCGTCACCCGCCCCGCCGCCCACGCGCTCGGCGTCCCGCTCGACCGGGTCGGCCTCATCACCCTCGACGCCCATTTCGACATGCGCGGCACCGAAGACGGGCCGATGAACGGCAATCCGGTCCGCTGCCTGATCGAGGACGGCCTGCCCGGCTGGAACATCTGCCAGATCGGCCTCGCGCCGTTCGCCAATACGGCGGAAATGCACCGCGACGCCCAGGCCGCCGGGATCGCCGTCTTCACCGCCGCGGATTGCCATGCCCGCGGCATCCTCGCCGTGGTCGAGGAGGCGCTCGCCCGCCTGGCCCACAAGGAGCTGCTGTTCGTCGATTTCGACATCGACGTCATCGACCGCGCGCAGCTCCCCGGCGCGCCCGGCGCCCGGCCCGGCGGGCTGCCGGTGCGCGACTTCTTCGCCGCCGCCCGCCGCCTCGCCGCCGAGCCGCGCCTGCGCCTCGCCGATCTCACCGAATTCGACCCGAGCCTCGACCTCTCCGACATCGCCGCCCTCACCGCCGGCCGCTGGGTCTGCGAGATGCTAGCCGGCTTCTCGGCCCGTTAGCGCTGAAGAGGCGGGCATCTCGTCATGCCGGACTTGATCCGGCCTCCGCTGGAATGACGGGGGGTAGACAGTCCTCCCTGTC
>JBJMTY010000121.1:0-11822 GCA_045811445.1 Allosphingosinicella sp.
GGGCGGCCATCGCGATGGCGTCGAGCCCCGAGCCGCACAGTCTGTTGAGCGTGACTCCGCCCGAGCTGGCGGGGAGGCCGGCGAGCAGTGCCGCCATGCGGGCGAGGTTGCGATTGTCCTCGCCGGCCTGGTTGGCGCAGCCGAGGATGACGTCGTCCAACTCGTCCCAGTCGACCTGGGGATTGCGCTCCCTCAGCGCGCGGACCGGGATGGCGGCGAGATCGTCGGCGCGGACGTGGGCCAGCGCGCCGCCGTAGCGGCCGATCGGGGTGCGCGCGGCGTCGCAGATGAAGGCGTGGGTCATGCGCTTTCTCCAACGGCATGGATGAGGGGCGCCCTAGCATCCCCTCTCCCCTGCGGGGAGAGGGTTAGGGAGAGGGGGCTCGGCCTCCCAGCTTTCGCCGCGGACTCAGAACCCCCTCCCCCTACCCCCTCCCCGCCGGGGAGGGGGAGTGCTAGGAACGCTCGATGAGCTATGAGACCATCCTCTTCTCGCTCGACGCGGGCATCGCGCGCCTCACGCTCAACCGGCCCGAGCGGCTCAACAGCTTCACCGTCCAGATGCACGAGGAAGTGGCGGACGCGCTCGCCTCGCTCGAGGGCGCGCGGGTGCTGGTGATCAGCGGCGCGGGGCGCGGCTTTTGCGCGGGGCAGGATCTCGGCGACCGGGCGGTGGCGCCGGGCGAGGCGGTGGACCTCGGGCATTCGGTCGAGACCTGGTACAACCCGCTGGTCCGGCGGATCACGTCCCTCCCCTTTCCGGTCATCGCGCGGGTGAACGGGGTCGCGGCCGGGGCGGGCGCGAACATCGCGCTGGCCTGCGACATGGTCGTCGCGGCGAAATCGGCGAAGTTCATCCAGTCCTTCGCCTCGATCGGCCTCATTCCCGACAGCGGCGGCACCTGGGTGCTGCCGCGGCTGGTCGGCCAGGCGCGGGCGCTAGGGCTGGCGCTGACCGCCGAGCCGCTGCCGGCGGAGAAAGCCGCGGACTGGGGGCTGATCTGGAAAGCGGTCGACGACGAGGCGCTCGACGCCGAGGTCGATGCGCTGGCGGCGCGGTTCGCATCGGCGCCGACGCGGGGGCTGGCGCGGATCAAGGCGATGATCCGCGAGAGCTGGGGGCACAGCCTCGACGAAGAGCTCGACCTCCAGCGCGACGCGATGCGGGAGCTGGGATTCTCCGACGATTATCGCGAGGGGGTCGCGGCGTTCATGGCGAAGCGCAAGCCGAGCTTCACGGGGCGTTAGGCCCCTCCACCATGCTGCGCATGGTCCCCCTCCCCATCGCCTTCGGCGATAGGGAGGACTGGGTTCTCGTCCTCCCTGTCGCGCAGCGATGGGGAGGGGGACCGGACGCAGTCCGGTGGAGGGGCTTTAGTCCGTCACCAACTCGGCGAATGTCTCAAGGTCGATATTGCCGCCCGAGACGACGCAGACGATCGGACCCTCCCCCGCTTGCCCGGTCAGCGCCGCCGCCAAGGCCAGCGCGCCGGCGCCTTCCGAGACCACGCGCGCTTTCTCGGCGATGAGGCGCATCGCCTCGCGGGTCTCGTCCAGCGTCACGGTAATCGCGCCATCGACGACGGGCCGCATCCGCTCCCACATGCGCTCAGTGACGCTCTGGCCGCCGGCGCCGTCGACGAAGCTCGGCTGCCACGCCTCGAAGCGGCGCGGGCCGCCTTCGCGCAGCGACAAAGCATAGGGCGCGGCGGTCTCGGGCTCGGCGCCGAGGATGCGCACGCCGGGCTTCAGCGCCTTGACCGCGCTGCCGACGCCGGTGATCAGGCCGCCGCCGCCTATCGCGGCGATCACCACGGCGACGTCGGGCGCGTCCTCCACGATCTCGAGGCCCATCGTGCCGTGGCCGGCGATGAAATCGTGATCGTCGAACGGGTGGATGAAGATGCCCTCCATGCCTTCGAGCGCGTGCGCCTCGGCGATGCGCCACGCCTCGGTGTAGGAGACGGGGATGATCCGGGCGCCGAGCGCGCGCATGCGCTCGAGCTTGGTGGCGGGCGCCGTCTCGATGGCGACGATGGCGCAGCTTATGCCCGCCGCCCGCGCCGCGTAGGCGACGCCCTGGCCGGCATTGCCGGCGCTGATCGTCCAGACGCCTTTGGCGCGCTGCTCCGGGGAAAGACGCGCGACGGCGTTGGCGGCGCCGCGTATCTTGTAGGCGTTGGTCGGCTGGAGAGTCTCCAGCTTCAGGCGCACGTCCGGCCCGTCCGGACCCAGATCGAGCCGGACCAGAGGCGTGCGCAGCACCGTGCCCTGGATGCGCTCACGCGCGGCCTCGACGTCGGCGAGCAGGATCGGTCTCACTTGTTGCGGCATTTGCACCTCCACGCCCTTCTTCTAAGGAGTGGGCATGAAGACTCTCAAGCTCCTCAATTACGCCGCCGACAATTGGTACGAGGCGCCGTCCGGCCTCGCCGAGGTGGAGAGCGCCGTCACCGGCGAGACGATCGCGCTGACCGGCAGCGACGGCCTCGACTTCGCGGCGATGCTGAGCCACGCCCGCAAGGTCGGTGGGCCGGCGCTCCGGCGGATGACCTTCCACGAGCGGGCGTGGATGCTCAAGAGCCTCGCCAACGCGGTGATGGCGCGCAAGGAGGAATTGTACGCGCTCTCCTACGAGACCGGCGCGACCCGCACCGACGGCTGGATCGACATAGAAGGCGGCGCCGGCACCCTCTTCTCCTTCTCCTCCAAGGGGCGGCGCGAGCTGCCCAATGCGCGCATCCTCGTCGACGGCGCGATGGAGCCGCTGTCGAAGGGCGGGACGTTCGTCGGCCAGCACGTCTGGACGCCGCTCCAGGGCGTCGCCGTCCACATCAACGCCTTCAACTTCCCGGTGTGGGGGATGCTGGAGAAACTGGGGCCGACTTTGCTTGCGGGGGTGCCGGCGATCGTCAAGCCGGCCTCGGCGACCGGCTATCTCGCCGAGGCCGCGTTCCGGATCATGATCGAGGCGGGGGTGCTGCCGCCGGGCGCGCTGCAATTGGTGATGGGCGGGGTCGGCGACCTGCTCGACCACCTCACCTGCCAGGACGTGGTCAGCTTCACCGGCTCGGCGCAGACCGCGATGAAGCTCCAGTCCCACCCGGTGATGGCGCGCGAGAGCGTGCGCTTCGTCGCCGAGCGCGACAGTCTGAACGCCTCGATCCTCGGCCCCGACGCGGCGCCGGGCACGCCCGAATTCGACCTGTTCGTCAAGGAAGTGGCGCGCGAGATGACGGTCAAGGCCGGGCAGAAATGCACCGCCATCCGCCGCGCGATGGCGCCCGTCGCGCATATCGACGCGGTCGAGGCGGCGCTCAGGGACCGGCTCGGCAAGGTCAGGATCGGCGATCCGCGCGAGGAAGGCGTGACGATGGGGGCGCTCGCCAGCCGCGCGCAGCTCATGGGCGTGCGCGCCGCTGTGGCGGAGCTGGCGAGATCGGCGCGGATCGTCTCGGGCGACCCCGAGGCCTCGCCGGTGGCGGGGAACGGGGCGTTCATGGCGCCGATCCTGCTCAGGACCGACGACCCCTGGGGCAGCGCCGCGGTGCACGACGTCGAGGCGTTCGGGCCGGTGTCGACGATCATGCCCTATGAGGGTCTGGACGATGCGATCGCGCTCGCCAATCGCGGCATGGGCAGCCTGGCACTGTCGCTGTTCACCTTCGATCCGGCGACGGCGGAAGAGTTCGTGCTGGGCGCCGGCGCCTATCACGGCCGCATGGTGATCCTCGACCGCACCAGCGCAAGGGAATCGACCGGCCACGGCTCCCCCCTTCCCGTCCTGGTCCACGGCGGCCCCGGGCGGGCCGGCGGCGGCGAGGAGATGGGCGGGGTGCGCGGCGTCACCCATTACATGCAGCGCACCGCCTTGCAGGGCTCGCCGGCCATGCTGTCGAGCGTCGTGAAGCAGTGGCTCCCCGGCGCGCCGAAGGTGGAAGGCGACATCCACCCGTTCAGGAAGCGCATCGCCGAGCTCGACATCGGCTACACGCTGAAGACGGCGAGCCGGACGGTCAGCCTCGAGGATATCGAGCATTTCGCCCGCTTCACCGGCGACAATTTCTACGCCCACATGGACGAGGAAGCGGCCAGAGCGAGCCCGATCTTCGAGGGCCGGGTGGCGCACGGTTATCTGATCCTGAGTTTCGCGGCGGGCCTGTTCGTCGAGCCCTCGCCGGGGCCGGTGCTCGCCAATACCGGCCTCGAGACTCTCCGCTTCCAGACGCCGCTCTACCCGGGCGACGCGATGCGGGTGGAGCTGACCGTCAAGACCAAGAGCATCCGCGACGAGGAGAAAGGCGAAGTGCGCTGGGCCGTCTACGTGTTCAACCAGAAGGACGAGGTGGTGGCGAGCTACGAGCTCCTCACCATGAACCGGCCGTGAGGGGGCGCTTCCTCCTCCTCGCCTTCGCGCTCCTGCCCGCCTGCGGGTCGGCGCGGACCTGCGACGCGCCGGTCTGCGAGGCGCGGGTGGTGAAGGCCTATCCGCACGATCCCGAGGCCTTCACCGAGGGGCTTTTCTACCGCGACGGCAAGCTGTTCGAGAGCACCGGGCTCAACGGCCGCTCGTCCATCCGCGAGGTGCGGCTGGCGGACGGCAAGGTGCTGCGCTCGGTCGCGGTCGATTCGCGCTATTTCGGCGAGGGGATCGTCGATTGGGGCGGCGACCTGGTCAGCCTTACCTGGCAGCACGGCATCGGCTTTCGCTGGCGGCTCGCCGACTTCAAGCAAACCGGAAGCTTCCGCTATCCGGGCGAAGGCTGGGCGCTGACCCGCAGCAAGTCCGAGATCGTGATGAGCGACGGCACGCCGCAGATCCGCTTCCTCGACCCCGCGACGCTGAAGGAGAAAAGGCGGATCACGGTCACCGACCATGGCGAAAGGGTCTCGCAGATCAACGAGCTCGAGTGGGTGAAGGGCGAGATATTCGCCAACATCTGGATGACCGACCGCATCGCCCGCATCGACCCCAAGAGCGGCGAGGTGCGCGGCTGGATCGACCTGTCGAAGCTGGTCGAGCAGGGCTCGCCCGGCGGCGAGGACGCGGTGCTGAACGGCATCGCCTACGATTCCGCGGGGGACCGGCTGTTCGTCACCGGCAAGCTGTGGCCCAAGCTCTACGAGGTGCGGCTGGTGCCGGCGGCGGCGGCGCGCTGAGGCGTTCGGGCGGAGCGCCCGGCGGGCGGAACGGCGGCTCGGCGCGGCCCGTTGAGACGCGCATCCCGCTTGACCATTCCCTGACCAGGAGAGCCCGCATGAAAGTCTCAGAATGCATGTCGTCCGACGTCCAGACCGTCGCGCCGAACCAGCCGATCCGCGAGGCCGCGCAGTTCATGCTCCGCCAGGACGCGGGCGCGATGCCGGTCGGCGAGGGCGACAGGCTGGTCGGCATGGTCACCGACCGCGACATCGCCGTGCGCGCGGTGGCCCAAGGCCGCGGCCCCGACACGCCGGTGAGCGAAGTGATGAGCGGCGAACTCATCTTCGCCTATGACGAAGACGAGGTGGAGGACGTCGCGATCAAGATGAGCGACGCGCAGGTCCGCCGCCTCCCCGTCCTCAGCCGCGACGGCCACAGCCTGGTCGGCATCGTCTCGCTGGGCGACATCAGCCGTTCCGACCACGGCGACGCCGCCAAGGTCGCGCTCGACGGCGTCACCGATCCGGGCGGTGCGCACAACCAGTCGCAGGAATGATCGTCGCCCCAGCGAAGGCTGGGGCCCATGCTGCTTTTCCGGCCGCGAGGCGGGGATGAGTCGGCATGGATGCCAGCCTCCGCTGGCATGACGATGTGTCAAAGCTCCTCCTTGACCTGGGCGTGGGCGAGCATGGCGAAGAGGCCGGTGCCGCCCACGACGTTGCCAAGGAAAGCGGGGACGAGGAAGCCGCCGACCACCCAGCCGATCCCCGCTTTGCCCGCCCACAGCAAAAGGAAGGCCTCGGCCGCGCCGGCGATGACGTGGGTGAAGCTGCCGAGCGCGATCGCGTAGGTGAGGACGAGGACGATCCAGAAGCCCGAATCGTCCGTCGCCGAGCGGATCCAGGCGATCGAGGCGACCAGGAAGCCGGCCGGGATCGCCTGCAGGAACATGGCGAGCGGCGGCTTTTCGAACAGCTTGGCGGAGACTTCGAGCATCGCGCCGGTCAGCTCCGGCTTCTGGAGCGGCAGATAGATCGCGGCGGCGCTGATCGCGGCGGCGCCGACCAGGTTGCCGGCCAGCACGATGGCCCATAGCCGCAAAGTCCGCCGCAAATTGGCCATGGTACGGTGGCGCATCAGCGGCAAGACGGCGACCGTCGTGTGCTCGGTGAAGAGCTGCATCCGCCCGAGGATGACGATGATGAAGCCGAGCGTGTAGCCGAGCCCGGCCACCACCTCCCGCCACGGCGCGTCGGGCAGGCCGTGGTGGAGCGCCGCCTCGGCCGTCACCGAGGCGAGGATGGCGATGCCGGCGGCGAGGCCGGACCAGAAGAGCGAGCCGGTCGGCCGCTCGAGCTCGTCCTCGCCCTGCCGCACCACCGCGCCGTGGACGACCTTGGCGGTCGGCGGGCTGCGCTCCTCGACCTCCTTTTCCTCCTCCTCGCTGAGGTGCGGCATCTCCTGCGGCTCGGGCGTCATGACGGCGTCTCCTTCGGGTCCTTCGGCGCGGTGCGCCGCGCCAGCGCATTCCGCCCCAAATTGGTTCCCCGCTTGAGGCGAGGCCGCTCCCCTCATAGGCTGCGCCCACGGGAGAGACGGGTGATCGAGGATTTCGCGCTGCCGCCGGACTGGCCGAGAATGAGCCTCGACGACGCCGAGGCCGTGCTGACCGCGCCCGGCGCCCGTTTCGAGGTGGAGGAGACGGCGATCCGCGGCCTGCCGACGCGGGTGTGGAAGAACGCGCCGCCTAACCTCCTTTTTCTCCTCGCCCATTCGCGCAGCCATGGCGAGCGGCTCGCCTGGATTCTGGGCGACGAGCGGGTCAGCTTCGAGGCGAGCTACCGCGCTACCGCCGCGCTCGCCGCCGAGTTGCGGCGCCTGGGCATCGGCAAAGGCGACCGGGTGGCGATCGCGATGGCGAACCTGCCGGAATGGCCGGCCGCCTTCTTCGCCGCCACGGCGCTCGGCGCGATCGCGGTGCCGCTCAACGCCTGGTGGACCGGCGGCGAGCTCGAATACGGCCTCGCCGACTCGGGCGCCAAGGCATTGATCGCCGACGGCGCCCGCTGGGAGCGGATCGCGCCCCGTGCCGGCAACTTGCGGGCGCTGGAGCATGTCCTCGTCGCGCGGCGGCGGGCTGAGGTGCCCGGCGGCACCGACCTCGAAGCCGTGATCGGCCGCCCGTCCGATTACGCCCGGCTGCCCGACTCAGACTTGCCGGAGGCGGAAGTGGCGCCGGACGACCCGGCGACGATCTTCTACACCAGCGGCACGACCGGCAACCCGAAGGGCGCGCTCGGCAGCCACCGCAACCTCATGACCAACATCCTCTCCGTCGGCTACGCGATCGCCCGCGGCGCGCTGAGGCGCGGCGACGTGCCGGCGCCGCCGACGCCCAAGACCGGTTTGATGGTCATCCCGCTCTTCCACGTCACCGCCTGCTCGGCGAGCCTGATGGGATCGATGGCGGTCGGCAACACCACCATCTTCATGCGCAAATGGGACCCGCTGGAGGCGATGGCGATCATCGAGCGGGAGCGGGTCCAGGTCACCGGCGGCGTGCCGACCATCGCCTGGCAATTGCTCGACCATCCCGAGCGCGAGCGCTTCGACCTCTCCAGCCTCGAAATGATCAGCTATGGCGGCGCGCCCGCCGCGCCCGAGCTGGCGCGGCGCATCTTCGCCGAGTTCGGCGCATTGCCCGGCAACGGCTGGGGCATGACCGAGACGATGGCGACCGTCACCAGCCACGCCGGCGAGGATTATCTGAGCCGCCCCGACAGCTGCGGCCCGCCGGTGCCGGTCTCCGACCTGAAGATCGTCTCGCCCGACGGCGCTCGCGAGCTGCCCGTCGGCGAGGTGGGCGAATTGTGGGCGAAGGGCCCGCAGATCGTCATCGGCTATTGGAACAAGCCCGAGGCGACGGCGGAGACGTTCGTCGACGGCTGGGTCAGGACCGGCGACCTCGCCCGGCTCGACGAGGAAGGCTTTTGCTACATCGTCGACCGCGCCAAGGACATGGTGATACGCGGCGGCGAGAACATCTATTCGATCGAGGTCGAGAACGCCCTCTTCGACCACCCCGCGGTGAGCGACGCGGCCCTGATCGGCCTCCCCCACAAGACCTTGGGCGAAGAGCCGGCGGCCGTGGTCCACCTTGCCCCCGGCGCCGAGGCGGGCGAGGAGGAGTTGAAGGCGTGGGTGCGGGCGCGGCTGGCGGCGTTCAAGACCCCCGTCCGCATCGCCTTCCTCCCCCACCCCCTGCCCCGCAATGCCAACGGCAAGATCCTGAAGGGCGAGCTGAAGGCGCTGTTCGAAACGAGCTGAGCCGCCGCCTGTGGGTTCCCTACCGAAACCTCCCGCGCTCAGCTTGCCGCGATGATCGCGAGCGCGAACGGCTGGGGGCCGTGCGGCACGTTCGAGCCGACGACCTGAACCCGCCAGGCGCCCGCCATCGCGCTGGGGACGACCGCGATCTCGACATTGTTGGCATTGTCGAACGACGTGCCGCCGCCGCCATTCCCGACCAGGGTCGATCCATCCGGGCCGCGCAGGACGAGGTTGAGGTTGTTGACGAGAGCCGGACCGGGATAATCGGTGTAGGCGAGCACGACCCGCAGCGGATGGCCGCCGGCGACGACCTGCAGCTGCGTCTCGTGCAACTGGCCGGTAGCGAGCTTTTTCGGCCCTTCGACGAAGCTCGACTTCAACGGGGAAACCGGCGCGACGACGCCGTCGACATTGACGCGTCCGAACCCCTGGTGGTTGTCGGGAGGCGCGGCCGCGCCGGCCAGCGGCGCGGCGCCCGCGATCAGCGCCGCCTTGAGCAAGGCGGCCGACGGGCTCGCCAGCCCCGCCTTGGTGCGCAAATGCTCGCGGATCAGCGCGACGGCGCCCGCGGTCAGCGGCGTGGCCATGCTGGTTCCGCAATCGAACATATAGAGGCTGGCGGTGGCATAGCGGCCATATCCCCAGGTCTTGGGCCCGACCAGACGCGAGCGGGTCGACAATATGTAGGTGCCGGGGGCCACCACGTCGGGCTTGATGCGGCCGTCCTGGGTAGGGCCGCGGCTGCTGAACGGCGCGAGCAAATCCGGATTTCCGGCGGCACGCGCGCCCGTCGGCACGGCCTCGGGTCCCCACAGGTCGCCGTTGGTGAAAGCGATGTTCGGCCGATTGTTGGCGCAGGCGCCGACCGTGATGCAATTCTTGGCCGTTCCCGGGGGCGTGACGCTCCCGGTGTCGGTCTGGCCGTTACCGTCGCGGTCGCCGCCGTCATTGCCCGCGGCGAAAAGGATGCAGAAATCCGGCCGGTTCCAGACGAAGGCGTCGAGCTGCCGGCAATAGGCATTGTAGCCTTGGGGCGTGCCGCCGCCCCACGAATTGGAATGGATGCGGGCGCCTTTCGAATAGGCCCAGCTGAACAGCGCCGTCAGGTCGCTCGGCAATCCCGCCAGCCCGTAACGCGAATGGTCCTCAGGCTCCTGGCCGGGCTTCCAGTCGAGAAACTGCTCCACCGCCTGCACGACCAGCTTGGCGCCATAAGCCAGGCCCCGCACCGGCCCGGCGAGACCGGGAAGGTTCGAGCTGGAGGTGCCGTCGCCGCCGATCGAGCCGGCGGTATGCGTGCCGTGCCCGCTGTCGAGGTCCGACGGCCCGTCGTCCCCCCCGGGGTTCTTGACGAAGGGAGCGTAAGAAGGACTGACCGGGTAGCTCTTGATCGCCGCGATGCGGCCCGAGAAATCCGGGTGGATCGTCGCTGGCACGCCATTGTCCAGCCCGGTGTCGCAGATGCCGATCGTCTCGCCATGGCCGGACAGATGCAGAGCGGATGCTTGCGTGCCCATCGCGGTCGCCGTGCCCATCACGACGGCCGCGCGGTCGTTCGAGATGCGCGGTATGGTGCGGCGGGAGACGCGCTGGACGCCGTGGACCCGCGACAGCGCCTCGATCCCCTCACCCGGATCGAGGTCCTGCGCGCGCTTGCTCCGCACCACCAGCACGGCGCTCTCCGCGGCATCGTCGATGATGTCGAAACCGGCGGCGCGCACCGCCCGCCGCGACTGGGCCGCTTGCTCGGGCGTGAAGAATTGCACCGTATAGGCATCAGGCAGCACGCGCGTGCGCGGCGCTCCGGGCGGCGCTTCGTCGGGCGCTAGCCCGACGTCGGGCGCCAGCCGCGCGTCGTAGGGAAGATGGGAAACGGAGAGGACATGGCGAAGGGTGGATATCGCCTCCGCCTGCTCGCCGGTCGCATCGGCGACGACGGCGAAATGGCGGTAGGGCGCCACGATCTGCGCGCCCGTCCCTTCCACGGCCTTCAGCCACGGCTGCTTCACCGGCCCGGTGAACCGCACGACATAATGATGCGGTCCGGTGCCGAGCGGATCGTCGGGCGGAGGTGCCTCGCGGTCCCCGCCGCGCGACGCGCTCGCCACGGTCACGCCCGGCGGAGCGGCACGGCTCGCCTCGTCGGCATAGGCGTCGGTAATGTCTTCGGTCAGGCCGGTCCGCATGATCGCCGCCGCGGCATCGTCGTCGGCGGCCTCGACGAGGGTGAATGCCGGATAGCGCTCGAGCACCGTCGCTCCGCCGATCGCCGAAAGCGCCTCTGCCGTCGCGTCGAATGTCTTGAGGATTCTGCGCATCTTGGCCCCTCCCGCGTGTCGAGCCGCGTCCGCGGGCGGCGGCAAACGACTCCAAGACCCCGAGACTCCATTAAATCTTTGGACTCCCCGGTTCAAGTTGGGGGACACTAATATCCTCCCTCTTCTTCGGCTCACATATATTGGAGACAATGGGGTCTGGGGGGTCGATGAATCGGATTACACGACCTCGTCATGCCGGGTTTGATCCAATCTCTATCTTTTCTTCGTTTTTACAGGCGGTTGAAGAACGGAGACCCGAAAGGCTCAGCCGGCGCGGTACTGGCCGATCCTGTCGTCGAGGAAGGCGTTGTTGGCCTCGCGCTGCTGCGCCGCCGCCTCGTCGTAGAGGAAGGGCAGGAAGGCGTAGCGGGTGCCGCGGGTGACGGGCGTCGCCTCGTGCAGCAGCGAGCAGGAGAAGACGACCGCGCCGCCGGTCGGCGCGCGGTAGGTGCGCGGGCCGAATTCTGGAAAGCGAAGGTCGCCGCCTTCATAATCCTCGGAATTGAGGTTGATGGTGACGGCGAAGCGGCGGTGGGCGGTGCCGGCTGTGGTGTTGTCGCGGTGGGGGCGGAAATGGCCGGCGCCGGCGGTGTAGCAGCCAATGATGTAGCGCTCCATGCGGGTAGGCTCGAACTGGAAGACGCGCCGGACCATCGGCGCGAGCCGGCGGCGGATGCGCAGCGCCAGCTGGGCGCGCAGCTCGGCGTCGTCGATCGAGCAGTCGCGGCGCATCTTGTGGGCGGGGTCGGTAATCAGCACGGTCTTGCCGTCGACCTGGCGCATGAAGCCGGACGGCTCGCCGCCGCCCGCTTCGTAGAGGTCGATCAGCTTGCGGCAGAGCGGCGGCTCGAGGATGCGCGGCGCTACCAGGACCGGCGCGAATGCGGGCGGCGGCGCGGCGGCCGCGGCGCGCAGCGCGGCGATGGCGGCGTCGCCGGCCTGGATCGGGAAGCGGTCGACGAGGCGGAGCTGCGGGTCGACGACCAGCCAGTGCGGCGCGTAGCGGGTCTCGTCCTCGCTTTGGACCGCCC
>JBJMTY010000122.1:0-15181 GCA_045811445.1 Allosphingosinicella sp.
CCCGGGGCGACGGGGCACCCGCGGCCGCGGGGCACGGCGAACCTACCGTCTTAGGTAAGCCAAAGCTACGCCGCCTTTTCGCCCTGCCAACGGTCGAATTCCCGCGGAAGTAGAGACAACAAGACTCCGTCGTCCAGGTTTTCGACGTCGTAAGTGAGGTCGAACTGGCGCAGGACTGCCCCTAGCCGACGAACCGTGCCGCCCTTATTTTTTGAAGCCACGCGTGGCCGGGGCCGGCCCGTTTTCGGTTCGCCATACAAGCGGTTTGCCTCCGCGACGAGAGATTTGCTCCGCAACACCGAAGCCCGTCCACCGAGTTGCTCCAGTACCTCCCCATGAATGCGGAGGGGGTATGGCCGATCAGTGACTGGAAGGAGCAACAATCGTGAGTTCTCTCCATGGTCACGCACGAGCTGCCACGGTGTCCGGATCAGGTGGCGGTAGTAGTGTCTGTAATCCGAACTCAACACATAACTATACATCTTCCCTACGCGCCTCCCGCCACTAAACGGCGGGCAGATTCGATCGAACAAGAATAGAGCCAAGCTGGTCCATAGGTGTCGATCGACCGCGAGCTCAACTTGGTCGAGATCGCTGAGTGAGGCATTTAGCCATAGGCCTAACTCGTACCTGTTGGTGACCTGTGTTTCCGGCAACGAGAGGCCGGCAGCTGGCGTGGAGGTCGAAGGCCTCGCGAGAAGATCGCGAGGAGCTTCACCTGGCGCGTCCGCTGCGAGCCAAGCGACAAACTCGTCTAGGCCCTCATCATTGAGCTTACGCGTCATTTTCATGGGAGACCCTCAAGGCTCTTCTTGATTTCGGTAATAAAACTGTAGGAACGGCAAAAGGACCGTACGCCCTCATCTACCCAAGCTCGCCTTGCATCGTCGTCCTCACAATCGCTAGGGTCATCCCCGAGATTCAATTCCTCTCGGCAGAATCGCAGCCATCTTGCTTTCCAAGCTTCCTCCTCATCCTCTTCGAATGAAGGGTCTTGAACAATTGATTCGAGTACCACCCGCAGGGCGGCCGGGAGCATCAAACCTTGCACCAGCGGGTTCTTTTGAATGAGCGATGTTAGATTGGGTATATTGTAATTGAGTAGAAGGGTCGGCCCCTCCGACATATCAACTTTCCAGATTTCGGAGTGCAATTCTTTGAGCTCAATTGGAAAGAGACTGTTCCTCGAGTCTGGAGCATCATCAGTGTCGGGCCGGAGCCGATCTGCTGTTCCAAGGAGTCTGCCTGGATTCTCCTCGTGATCCACGACCTTTAGTCTGAATAACACCGGCGCTGACGGGTCGATCTCGTTTAGGACAAGGGTATCTGGTATCTTTGGCTCGACCGCAGTTCCGCAGTCAAACCGCATATTCGTGGTCATCCGCTGATAAGCTTCAAAGACAATGGCCGCGGATTCCGGAAACTCAAAACCGTCAAGATTGACCGTTGCGCGAGCACGTGGAATTCCATCGGGCTCGTGGGGCAACAAAGCGACGGAAACGCGATCATGCGGAATTCGCCGCCGTCCGGTGGAATTAATCCTGCGCTTGGTACTTGGCATCAGACGCTCCGTGCCTCAACGATTATGTCGCGGTTCAGGTCGAAACCTCGTGCTTCGACGCGAAAATCCGGGCACTCTACGATGACCCTCACGATGTTGCCTTTAGTCGAAACCACCTTTGCTGCTGTGAGGCTAAGCTCAATGCTAGAATCTTCTACTGTGAAGTCGAACGGGCTCCACCGCTTGAAGGGGTCTGCTCCGATGATGTCGTAGGCCACCCGAATACGGAGCATCGTTGGATACGCCCACTTCTTTGCTCCTGGACCGGCCACGACGGCGAAACCGCCACTTCGTGGTTGCACTTGGAGCGATTTTTCCCGGGGCGTGATTACCAATGGCTTTCGCCGCGACCTTCGGCGCTTTCGAGCCTCTCCGGTCGAGGACTGCTCAAGAAGTGAAAAGAAGTCGATCAACGCGTTCGGGTCCTGTTGCTCTACCTGCTCGCCGAGGAGTTGCTGCAGCTGCCGTGGTGCGTAGCGGATGTTCCGCAGGATCGTGCCGGGGTTCACCCAGTTCGCTAGCAGCTTTTCGGCCGTGGCGTTCCAGAGCGTGTGAGCGGGGTTCTCCGCGTCACCTAGAAAATCCGCAATCGGTCCTGCGGAAGCCACCATGGCACCCCAAGCAGCGGCTCCCGCGAAGCTTCTTTTCTCTCCTGGCACGGTAAGGGAGCCGCGTACAAAGAGCGCAAATGGATCAGCCGAAGCTAATGGTGTCTGCAGGAACACCTCGAATGTAGACGCGACTTTCTGATTCGCGCTTTCCCCTCTTCTTGGAGTCACCTCGACAGCAAATCTCACATGTACCAATCCACCAGCAGCTAATTTGTCTCGCAGCTCAGGAAGCTGTTGTGGAAATTGCGCGGCGCTGACCTCGTGGAGGTTGACAGGCAATGCCCCCTCGGCATCCGGCGTGGCGCCGAGCCGCTCGCTTACGGCAGACACAAATTCGAGTGGTATGGTGGCTCCCGTGACCCCTGCAGCGACGTCGATGAACGTTTGCCGATTGATCGATGTGTCACCAACTTCCACCTCTAGGCGTCCTGCTAGAATAGGGAAGTAGTAGTTGCTGACGACCCCCGAGATTATGCTTTGTTTGGTGATCGAGGAACGTGGGTATGGTATCACTAGCGACAGACCAGTCTCGTCGGTGCGTTTCAGCCCCACTAACTCCGAGAATGATCTGACGGTCGAAACCTCCGTCACCGGGAGTTGGAGGCCTCTTTCGGTCGCGCTCTCAAACCAAAATCCATGAGGTGGACGCCGAGTAGCTGCGAACTCATGCGTCCCAAGCACTGCTTGGCCTAGGAGTAGGGGATTCTGGTCGCCTCTGCGAAGGGTCAGTCCGAAAAAACAGTTCAGCCGCGAAGCGGAAGAGTAGACGAGCTTACCAAGACCCCACCGACCACCTGCGCTCCCGCTCTTCCCAGACTTGCCGTGACGGCGCCAGAAGTTTCGGAAATTGTCTTCATCGAGCTGATCCGTCGCGCCCGTCAAGCCGCGCGTATTGAAGTCTTCTATTATAAGGACTTGGGCAAGATCCTCACCCAACGCATCACAGCTGATGCCGCACGCGTCGAGATGCGGCTTCAATGTTTCAAAAACAGTTCTGAACTCTGCCGCCTCGGCGCCGGAAAGCTGGAGTATGTCAAAGCGGACCTTCACAGCTCCTGCACCGCTCGGCGCATCGGTGGAGTTCTGAATTGACTCCCGAACGAGCGCAGCAGCCAGTCCAACGTCATCATTGTTGAACTGGTCCCTTTGGGTTGGCTCCTGCTCAACCTCCCCGTCTTTAAGTTCTAGGAAGCGCCACTCAGGCATCGCCCGCCAGCCGAAATTCTTTGTCGGCCGTTCCGCCGTCACCTGTGAAGCGTGCCTTTTGAGTGTCGAGCTCGCGTTGCAGCGCTTTAAACATCGAGCGCACGTCGGAGTCGCTGTAGGTGTAGGCACCTCTGTTTGACAGGTTTCCAATCAGGCGAAATTCCCTTAGCGCGCGGTTCACCCTCGCCTCCGCCAACCTGACAAAATTTTCACGTTTCTGCGACATGGAAGGACCTCCTGCTCGGCGTCCTAGCGGCGGCGGTCACAATGTGCAACACATTTCCGTAATGTAGTGCCTATTTCCGTATTATTGCGCTGATGAGGCGCTCCACTGCTGCACCGGCGTCCTCCCGCAGAGCACATTCCCACACCGTGAAAACCCTCCATCCCGTTGCTGCAAGAGCCTGCTCTGCGGCTCCGTCACGAGCAACGGTGTCCTTGAACTTCTTGATCCAGAACGGAGCGTTGGTCGCTGGAGTGGTGGTGAAGCGGCAGCCCGGATGGCGGTGCCAGTAGCAGCCGTGCACGAGCACGACGGCTTGGTACCTCGGAAGTACGATGTCGGGTCTACCAGGAAGAGAGGTCACGTTCTTTCGGAACCGGAAGCCGCGGCGATGAAGGAGGGACCGCAGCAGCTTCTCGGGTTTCGTGTCGCGCCCCCGTATACGGGACATGTTGAAGCTGCGCTGAGACGGTGAATGGACATCAGCCATCGGCGAGCCCCTCATCCTCGAGAAGCTTCGCGACCACGCCTGCAATCTGACACGCGAGATAGGGTGGAACGGCGTTGCCGACCTGATGATACTGCTGCGTGCGGTTGCCACAAAAGTAGTAGTTATCGGGGAACGTCTGAAGCCGGGCGGCCTCTCGCACCGTCAGGCTGCGGCACTGCATTGGGTCAGGATGGATAAAATAGTGCCCGTCTTTCGCGATGTGGGATGTCACCGTGGATGAGGGTTCGTCCCAGACTTGGACCTTGAAGCGGTCGCTGAAGCCATCCGCGACGGTCTTTCCCAGTTTCTCGTCGTGGCGCACGTTCTGGTGCTTTGGCAGAAGCTGCCTTGGCCACTCCTCGAGTTTTGGACTGATACCGAGCACTTGCGCTGTCGCGGCAGCAAAAATGTAGCGCGTGAGATCGCTCACCATATGCGATCGCGCCTCGTGCTGGATGACCCCGCCGAGCTTGGGGTCAAAGAACCACCGAGACAGAATCGAACCATTCACTGGGGCTGGCTCGGGAACGAACGGGGCGCCTCTGCCTAGCGGGGTACCTTCGCCGCTGAGACAATCACAGATGATCTCCTGCACCCCCTGGGGCCCGGGTAGTGAGCGCCCGTAGCTCTGGAATGCCATCCGAATCTGATCAACCCACGCGCTCCAGCTGTAATTCGCTTTCGACACGCCGCTGCGAATCGGTGGAAGGGCCCCGATCGCTGCACGAACGGGAGCGCGCGTGGATTTGCGAAGCGTGCTGGGGCGGTGACTGATATCGTCACGCACGCCCAACAGAATGACGCGATGACGCTTCTGCGGGATTCCGAACTCCTCTGCCCGGATGAGGAATTCCGTATCCTTGATTTGAATACCCCGTCGCTGCTCCGGGACCACCAATGAATAGAGCCGGTAACGCCGAGGTGCTCCCATCCGAAAGGACGCCAGAAGAGAGGCCTCAGGATCATTGGCTAACGCGAGCCATGGATCTGAGAGGTCGCTCCTGATGCGGGTGAAGACCCGATGCCCCTCGCCTCCGTCGACACCGGGGAGGCGCGACGACAGGATGCCTTTTACATTCTCCATGACGAAGACGGCGGGCTGGTGAACGGCCACGACGCGCAGGTATTCGCGATAAAGGACGTGGCGCTGGTCAGCCGCAAATTCGGACAGCTTTAGCTGGCGAAGTTTCTCGACGTCTCCCCCTTCAGCCCGCGCAGCAGCCCCCACTCCGGTCATACGTGCTCGGCCCATGAGGGAATAAGCCTGACAGGGCGGCCCACCTAGCAAAACCCAGTTGGGCTTACCGTTCAGGCGCTTCGCTAACCTCGTGTGCAGCTCCACCTCGGGAACTACGCCTAGCTCAGCGTTCCACACGTGAGCCTGCGCCTCCCGCCATTCGGGGAACAGGGACAGCGATCCCGGTGATTTCCGGCCGCGGATCACCTGATAATAATCGTCGGGGACGCCATTTTCTTCGAACGCGCGGTAGAACGACCGCAACTCAAGCGTCCGCGCGGCGACTGGATCCTTCTCGATCGCCAACCGGCTCTCGAAGCGTGTTTCACCCCCCGCGAAGGAGTGGAGCCGCGAGAATCCTTCGCTCAGCCCACCCGGACCCGCGAATATGTCGATGAACGGAATTGCTGCCACTCAGGCGCGCACCTTGATCTTTGAATCTGGCCCCGCCTGTACATTAAAGGCCGCTCCCATATTGGCAATGTCGGTGAGGGACTGGATCCGGCCCGGCGGTCCTCTGGCTTCCCCCCGGCACTCGCCCCGCAATCGCCCGGCTCCGCTCCGGCATCCCCCGGCAGGCGCCCCGTGCTTGGTCCGCAGCGAAGTTCGTGCTACGTTCCCCGTCATGCGTGCCGCGTTCGCCCTGCTCGTTGATCGGAAAAAGCGATTAAAGGGGGGCGTATTGATCGATTGGATTTTTATTTTCGCGAAGCTTCGAAGCTTCCGGCGCGCCAACGCCCCCTCCGGCGCCCCGCCCCGCGCCGCCCCAAACCCCACCTCCCTCTCGGCGGGTGACAGGGCGGCGGGCAGGCGCTAGCGTCCCGGGCCCATGACCGACCCCCGCTCCGATCCCCGCTCCGACCCGGCCGCGACCCCGTCCCCGCCGGGCGCTTCCCCCGCCGCCGCCGCTCCCGCCGCGCCGGCGCCCTCCCCTTCCCCGCATGGCGGCGCCACCGCCTCGGGGGCGCTCACCATCCGCGCCGTCGAGGACGCGTCGGACCGCAAGGCGTTCGTCGACGTCGCCTTCGCGCTCAACCGGCGCGACCCGAACTGGGTGCCGCCCCTCAAGACCGAGGTGCACGGCCTGCTCGACCCGCGCACCAATCCCTGGTTCGAGCATGCCGAGGCGAAGCTGTTCCTCGCCGAGCGGGCCCTGCCCGGCGGCGGGAGCCGGCCGGTCGGGCGGATCTCGGCGCAGGTCGACCATCTGGTGCTCGAGCATATGGGCGCCGGGCTCGGCCAATGGGGCATGTTCGAGGCGGAGGACCAGGAAGTCGCCGCCGCCCTCCTCCATCGCGCCGAGGCGTGGCTGAGGGGCCGCGACATGAGCCGGTCGATGGGCCCGTTCAGCCTGTCGATCTGGGACGAGCCGGGCCTGCTCGTCTCCGGCTTCGACCATCCGCCCACGGTGATGATGGGCCACAATTCGGACGCCTACCCGCCCTGGGTCGAGGCCGAGGGCCATCGGGGCGTCAAGGACCTCTACACCTACGCGCTCGACGTCACCGGCGACTTCCCGCCGCTCGTCCAGCGCATCGTCGCCTCGGGCGAGCGCAATCCGCGCATCCGCATCCGCGCCGTCGACAAGAGCCGGTTCGACCAGGAGGCGGCGCTGCTGCTCGGCATCCTCAACGATGCCTGGTCGGACAATTGGGGCTTCATCCCCCTGACCGAGGCCGAGATCGCCTATGCCGGCAAGAAGTTGAAGCCGATCGTGTTCGAGGACCTCATCCGCGTCGCCGAATATGATTCGGGCTCGGGCTTCGAGCCGGTGGCGTTCATGCTGACCTTGCCCGATCTCAACCAGCTCACCGCCGATCTCGACGGGCGGCTGTTCCCCTTGGGCTGGGCGAAGCTTCTGTGGCGGCTGAAGCGGGCGCGCTTCCCCGGCGCGCGGGTGCCGCTGATGGGCGTGCTCAAGAAGCTGCACGGCACCCGACTGGCCAGCCAGCTCGCCTTCATGATGATCGAATATATCCGCCGCGCCGGCGTCGCCCATTACGGCATGACGCGCGGCGAGATCGGCTGGATCCTGGAGGACAACCAGCCGATGCGCTCGATCGCCGACGCCATCGAATCGAAGGTCAACCGGGTCTACCGGATCTACGAAAAGGCCTTGTGAGGGTCAGGCGTGGGCACGGCGGCGGCAGAGCCAGATGTTGAGGGCGAAGCGGCCGTCCTCGAAGCGGCCCGACGGGACGGCGACCGGGCGCACCTCGTGGAGGGCGATCGAGGGGAAAGCGAGCAGGGCGTTCTGGCGCGGCGCGACGTCGGCGAAGCTGCCCGCCTCGCCGGAGGCGCGCGAGCCGAAGCGGTGGAGGCGCAAGGCGCCGCCGGTGAAGCCCTTGGGCTCGGCGTGGAAATAATAGACCGCGCTCACCAGCCGGTCCTGGTCCAAGCCGCGCTCGCCGCCGATCAGGCCGCGGCTCGGGCCGTAGGCGATGTCGAGATGCGGCGCGAAATGGGCGCCGTCGCCGTGATGAGCGAGCTCGAGCTCGATCGCCTCGAGGGCGAACGGCGCCACGCCGGCGGCGGCGGACAGGTCGGCGAGGCGCGCCGTCACCGCCGCCTCGATCATCGGCCGCATCTCGCCGAGGTCGCGCAGGTTCGAGGAGACGCGCCGCGCCGGATCGACGAGCCCGCCGACGAGGCGGGAGGGGCGGAAAAGCGCCTCGTTCGCCAGCGTCCAGTCGAGCAGGCGGCGATGGCCGGCGGGCGGCAGGAAGCCCTCGAACAGGCGATGCGGGGGGAGCGGGCCGAGCGCGGGCATAATGCTTCCCTAGCGCAGCCCGGCGGCCGGCGGGAAGCCGCGCGGCCGCGGCTCTAGGCCGATGCGCCGCGAGCAGGCTTATTATCCGGCGATCGACTGGCTGCGCCTCGCCGCCGCGCTCGCCGTCCTTGCTTACCATCTCGGCTGGAGCACGGCCGCTCCGGGCGGCGAGACGCGGCTGCTGGTCGGCGGCGGCTTCGAGGTCCCCGGGCGCGAGGGGATATGGCGCCACCTCTGGGTCGGCGTGCCGGTCTTCTTCGTCATCTCGGGCTTCGTCATCGCCGGCTCGGCCGAGGGCGGCGGCGCGGCGCATTTCCTGCGGCGGCGGATCGAGCGCCTCTATCCGGCGATATTCGTTTGCGCGCCGCTTTCGGCGCTGATCTGGGCCATGGCCGGGCGCTCGCCGCTGCGCGACCTCGGGCTGCTCGCCAAGTCGCTGCTGCTGCTTCCGGGCGCCGCCTGGATCGAGCCGCCTTACTGGACGCTCGGCGTCGAGATCGCCTTCTACGCCTGGGTCGTCCTCCTGCTCCTGGTGGTGGGCGAGCGCGGGCTGAAGCCGGGCGCGATCGCGATGGTGCTGGCCAGCGCCATCCTGTGGGCCGGCTATCTCGTCCACGGCTCGGCGCCGGCGCCGGTCTGGATAAGGCCGGTCTATTGGGGAATGGATTTCGCGCTCGGCCTCCTCCTCTATTTCGCGCGGGCCGGCAGGCTCGGCGGCTGGGGCGCCGCCGCGGCGGTGGCGGCGGGCGCGACGGGTGCCCTCCAGGCGATGCAGCTCTTCCACGCGCAGTGGACCAGCTTCGTGCCGGTGGTGATATGGCTCGGCGGCGTCGCCGTCGTCGGCCTAGCCCCCCGCCGCCGCTCGTCGCGCGACCACCCCGCCTCGCGCCTCGCCGGCCTCACCACCTACCCGCTCTATCTGCTCCATTACGCGCTGGGGCTGGGCGCGATGAGCCTGCTGGTCCGGGCCGGGGCGCCGCCGCTCGCCGCGATGGCGGCGGCCGGCGCGCTCGCCGTGGCGCTCGCCGTCGCCGTCGCGCTCTACGCCGAGCCGGCGGCGCGGCGCCTGCTCAAGCTCGGCCTCGACCGCTTCGGCTTTCCCCGCTAGCGGGAAGCATGGACGGGGAACGGGCCAAAGGCGTCGACGCCGGAACATTGGCGGGCGCGCATTTTCGCTATTTCGATTTCGTAATGGCGGCCTTCGTCACCATCCTCCTGCTCTCGAACGTGATCGGCGCGGGCAAGCTCGCCACCGTCACTTTGCCCGGGATCGGCCCGTGGCCGTTCGGCGCGGGCATCCTCTTCTTCCCTGTCTCCTACGTGCTCGGCGACGTGCTGACCGAAGTCTACGGCTATGCCCGCGCCCGCCGCTGCATCTGGGCGGGCTTTGCGGCGATGCTGTTCATGGCCTTCATGGCGACGATCGTCGTGGCGCTCCCCGCCGACGCGAGCTGGCACGGCCAGGCGGCGTACGAAGCGGTGTTCGGTCAGGTGCCGCGGATCGTCTTCGCCTCGATCGCGGCCTTCTGGGCGGGCGAGTTCGCCAATTCCTACGTGCTCGCGCGCATGAAGGTGCTGACGCAGGGCAGGCATTTGTGGACCCGGACGATCGGCTCGACCCTGGTCGGCCAGGCGGTCGACAGCCTGATCTTCTACCCGCTCGCCTTCCTGGGGCAGTGGGACGCGGACAAAGTGCTCGTCGTGCTGCTGACGCAATGGGCGCTGAAGGTCGGCTGGGAGGCCCTGCTCACCCCCGTGACCTACGCGGTCGTCGGCTTCCTCAAGCGCCGCGAAGGCATCGACGTCTACGACGTCGACACAGACTTCACGCCCTTCCGCGCCAAGGTGTGAGGCAGTTCGTCATGCCAAGCGAAGGCTGGCATCCATGCTGAGTGGGCGTCCACGCCGTGGCCGTCTCGATGGCAGCATGGGCCCCAGCCTTGGGTCCCATCAAAGTATTACTTTGATGGGTGCCCTTCGCTGGGGCGACGGGAGATTGCTCAGGCCTCCGAACCCTTCAGCCGCTCGATCTGCTGCGCGGCGTCGTCGAGAATGGCGGCGATCTCGTGCAGCCGCTCCTCGCCCATGTCCTCGGCGGTGACGCGGTGCCACAGCGCCGAGAGCAGATTGCCGACGGCGCGCTGGATCGGCCGGCCGCCGGCACGGCGCTTGCCCTCGCCGGCGCCGGTCAGCCGCTCGATGAGCGCATCGACCTCGTCGGCCCGCTCGGCGAGATGGGCGCGGCCCTCGGCGGTGATCGCGAACGGCTTGCGCGCGCCTTCGCCCGCGGCCTCCTCGATCAGCCCCATGTCCTGGAGCAGGGTCAGCGTCGGATAGACGATTCCGGGGCTCGGCGCGTAGCTGCCGTGGGTCAGCTCCTCGATCGCGCGGATGAGGTCGTAGCCGTGGCGCGGCTGGTCGGCGATCAGCTTGAGGAGGACGAGCCTCAGCTCGCCGCTCTCGAACATCCGCCCGCGCCGCCCGCGCCGGCCGCCGCCGCCGAAGCCGAACTCCTCGGCCCAGTCGCCGCCGAAGCCGCCGCCGTGCGACCCGCCGAAGCCGAAGCCTCGCGGCCCGAACCGCATCCCGAACACGCCCGGCCCGAACTTGCCGAACTCGAAGCCCGGCCCGAAATGTCTGCCCATGATGCACCTCCGCTGTGTCTGACTGTGTCTTAGATATATCTTGGATGCAGCACCGTCAAGGTGGCGGCCCCAGCCAAGGCCGGGGCCCATGCTGACCTCGTCAAAAAGCCCCGCTCATATCCGGCATGGATGCCAGCCTTCGCTGGCATGACGGGGGAAGTTCGATCCGCTAGAACCGCTCCGTGGCCGACCTGTTCGCAAGCGATCCCGCATGTCCCCCGCCCGTCCCCGCCGACGGCGCGCCGCTCGCGGACCGGCTGCGTCCGCAGCGCCTGGACGAAGTGGTCGGGCAGGAACATCTGACCGGGCCGGCGGGCGCGATCGGGCGGATGGTCGCTGCGGGCAAGCTCGCCTCGATGATCCTGTGGGGGCCGCCGGGCACCGGCAAGACGACGATCGCGCGGCTGCTCGCCGACGCGGTGGGGATGCGCTTCGTGGCGATCTCCGCGGTGTTCTCGGGCGTCGCCGACCTCAAGAAGGTGTTCGCCGAGGCGCGCGACTTCGCTCGCACGGGCAAGCAGACCTTGCTGTTCGTGGACGAGATACACCGCTTCAACCGCGCCCAGCAGGACGGCTTCCTGCCCTATGTCGAGGACGGCACCGTCGTGCTGGTCGGCGCGACCACCGAGAATCCCTCGTTCGAGCTCAACGCCGCCTTGCTTTCCCGCGCCCAGGTGCTGATCCTCAACCGCCTCGGCCACGATGCGCTGAGCCAGCTCCTCGACCGGGCCGAAGCGCTGCTGGAGCATGCCCTGCCGCTCACCCCGGAGGCGCGCGAGGCGCTGATCGCGACGGCGGACGGCGACGGCCGCTTCCTCCTCAACCAGGCCGAGACTTTGTTCTCGGTCGAGCTCGAGGCGCCGCTCGACGCCGCCGGCCTCTCCGCTCTGCTCCACCGGCGCGTGGCGGTCTACGACAAGGACCGGGAGGGGCATTACAACCTCATCTCGGCGCTGCACAAATCGATCCGCGGCTCGGACCCTCAGGCCGCGCTTTACTATCTGGCGCGCATGCTGACCGCCGGCGAGGAGCCGCTCTATCTGCTGAGGCGGCTGACCCGGGCCGCGGTCGAGGATATCGGCCTCGCCGACCCCAATGCGCTCGTCCAGTGTATCGCCGCCAAGGACACGTACGACTTCCTCGGCTCTCCCGAAGGCGAGCTCGCCATCGTCCAGGCCTGCCTCTACCTCGCCACCGCGCCCAAATCGAACGCGGCCTACAAGGCGCAAAAGGCGGCGTGGCGCAGCGCGAAGGAGACGGGCTCGCTGATGCCGCCCAGGAACATCCTCAATGCGCCGACCAAGCTCATGAAGACCATCGGCTACGGCAAGGGCTACCGATACGACCATGACGCGGAAGGCGGCTTCTCGGGCGACGATTACTGGCCCGAGGAGATGGAGGCGCAGACCTTCTATGCGCCCACCGATCGCGGCTTCGAGAAGAAGATCGCCGAGCGGATGGCCTGGTGGGAGGAGCGCCGCAGGGCCGCCCGCGATGACGGCTGATCGGGTCCGCTACGCAGCCCCGACTGGACCGTGAGCGCGCGTTTCGATCATTTCGCCGCGATCGACTGGTCGGGCGCGCAGGGCGAACGGCAGCGGGGGATTGCGGTGGCGCTGTGCGGCGGCGGGACCGAGGCGCCGCGGCTGGTGCGGCCGGAGCGGCCCTGGTCGCGCGCCGAAGCGCTGGACTGGATCTTGGGCGAGATGCCGCCCGACACCCTGGTCGGGCTCGACCTCGGCGCTTCCCTTGCCTTCGCGGATCGCGGCGCCTTCTTTCCCGAATGGGCCGACAGCCCGTCCGACGCGCGCGGGCTCTGGGCCTTCGTCGAAGCGCATTGCGCCGGCGACCCGCATCTTTCCGCGTCGAGCTTCGTCGACCATCCGGAGGCGGCGCGGCACTTTCGCAGGCATGGCGGACGGTGCGGCGACTTGTTCGAGGCGGGCCGCGGGCGGCTGCGCGTCACCGAAGTCGCGCAGCGCGAGCAGGGCCTCAACCCCTACAGTAATTTCAACCTGGTCGGCGCCGCGCAGGTGGGGAAATCGAGCCTGACCGGCATGCGCGTCCTGCGCCGACTCAACGGGCGCATCCCGATCTGGCCGTTCGACCCGAAGCCCCAATCGGGGTCGCTCGTCGTCGAGATCTACACCAGCCTGGCCGCGCTCGCCGCGGGCCTGCCCAAGAACCGCACCAAGGTGCGCGACCCGCAGACGCTCGACGCCGTGCTGGCGGCGCTCGGCAGCGACAAGCATGCGCCGCTCGGCCGCTACGACGACCATGCCACCGACGCGCTCATCTCGGCGGCCTGGCTGCGGCGCATCCACGCCGACCCTCGCTTGTGGAAGCCGCCGCGGCTCACGCCGGAGCTGGGGCGGACCGAAGGCTGGACGTTCGGGGTCTATTAGCGCCCCGCCGCCGGCCTGCCGACCGGCGCGGTCGCCTCCCTGGGCATGCGCGCCTCCAAGGGCGCGAGCCAGGCCGCGACGCCGCCGCCGATGCTCACCTGCGGCAAGGACGGCTTGTAGCCTTTCGACCTCTCCCAGGCGGCGATCAGGCTCACCGCCTGGCCGGATGCCTGAACGAGCGGCTGGGGCTTCCTCAGCGCGCGGTTGATCATCGCGTCGCCGAAGAAGGTCCAGTCATTGTCGGCGGCACAGCCGAACGAGGTGCGGTCGGCCGAGGCCGCGGTGAAGAGGGCGGTGGATTGGCTCTCCAGCGCCGGCACGAAGGCGCCCGAATAGCAGGCGGAGAGAATGAGCAGGCGGTTGCGCAGGCCGAGGCCGTCGAGCAGGCCCGCCAGCCGCGCCGGCGTGAGCAGCCCGTAGCCTTCGTCGCCGTCGTGATAGACGATGCCGGGCGGGATGCCGTGGGTGGTGACGTAGAGGACGAGCACGTCCTCGCGCGGGTCGGCCAGCTCGGCGACGCGGGCGAGAGCGAGGGAGAGAGCGTGAAGGCTGCCGCCCGGCAGGGCGCTCGGCCCGGCGCCGTCGCTGCCGGCGAGGACCAGAGTGCGGCCGGCGGCGTCGTAGCGGTGGGCGAGGACCCGCCCCGCCTCACGCGCTTCGCGTCCGAACACCGCGTCGCTGTCGAGCGCGATCGAGATCACATAAGCGTCGACGACGCCGCGGCGCTGCGGCTGGAGCGCCTCGAGGGCGGCGGACAGGCGGCGATGCTCGGCGAGCTCGGCCGCCGGCGAACGGCCGCGCTCCAGATCGGGGCCGAGATCGAGGCTGGCGGCGATCGCGGCGCGTTCGGTTCCCGACGAGAGGCCCGGCCAGGGCGCGGCGTGGCGCGGCGGATGCCAAAGCGCGGAGGGCGCGGCGCCGGCCGCCGCCAGGCACAAGGCGGCCGCAAACCGCGCCAAGCTTCCAATCGCCCGCATCGTCACCCCCAAGGTCCCGCCGACCGCTCAATCTCGCCGCGGCGGGTGGGGTCCGTCAAGCGCCCGGGGACTGGACGCAAAGACGGCTTTGTGGGCATTTAAGCGGCCGCCGGGTTAGCTCAGCTGGTAGAGCAACCGCCTTGTAAGCGGTAGGTCGTCGGTTCGAGTCCGACACCCGGCACCATGCGCCGCCTGAGTCCCCAGCCTTGCTCCGGCCGCTAATTCCCTTTGCCAGGGCCGCGTGGCGACGAGGCGGCTGGGTCCGGCTGCTCGGGAGCCGGAGCGCCGCCCGGCCGGGCCGCCGCGACATCGGCATATCCGCCGCAAAACTTTGCGCCGGCCCCGCCGCCGCGCAGCTGCACGCCGCAATAATCCTTGCGGCGCAGGACCACGTCGCGAAGGGCAAGCACGCGCCCGTCGCGCAGCTCCACCGTCAAGAACCCGTCGGGACCGACCCTGACGAAGGCCGTGGACAAGGTCCGGCGTCCCTCGGCCGCGGCGGGCGAATCGGTCGTCGGTGCCGGGAGGGGATTGTCGGCTACGGACACCGGCTCCGGTATCGGCCCCACAGCGGCGCGCTCCGGGCTCCCGCCGCCCGCGCCGCCGCGATTCGGGGCGACCGAAGCCTTCGTGGTCCCCGATTCCCGACTCCGGCTGTGCATGGCGTTTTCCTGAGGCGAAGGGGTGCATGCGGCGAGCGCCGCGGCGGACGATAGCAAGAGGCGGACCATGGCGCTCTCCGTGGGCCTGAACATAGCCGCGATACGCGAACCGAGCCTCCGCGTCACCGGGGCCCGAACCGACGATTCGGCCCCTCGTCCCGCGCATGTTGCTCGGATTCAGGACAGGTTCGCCTCAGGCCGACCGGTAGCGCTTGACCCGCATTAATTTTCTGTAAATATACGCGCCACTGAGATTTTCCGCAAACATGCGAGCCACTTAGGCGCGACCCACAAAAGGTCGGGCAAATGCGATTCGCGCGGCATGCGTCATGCAGCCGCGCCACAGGGGGGGATTATTGATGAGCACTTCCGAACTCGGCTTCGACGCGCCCGC
>JBJMTY010000123.1:0-7420 GCA_045811445.1 Allosphingosinicella sp.
AGCCGCCTGAGCCGCCCGGCCCCGCGCCTGAAAACCCAGCGCCAGCTCCCCGTCAAACCCGCGCACCTGCCTCGCTCAGCCAGAAACATGGGCGAAGCCAGCCTCGACCCCACTTACTCAAAGGTCCCGCGAAGGCCGGAATCCACGAACACGGCCGAGCGAAGCCTCACGCCGCGGTGTTCATGGATGCCGGATCAAGTCCGGCATGACGATGTCACGGATGGCGCGGCCATGCCCGGCGCACCCCAGCGCGCCCGCCTCCCGATCCTTCGTTCACGATGTCAAAGAGCCGACTCGAGCTTTGGAACATTAGTCGAACTCCGAATCGGAGTCAAGAACATTCTTGGTACAGACACTCCGGCGGTTGCGGCTCCGTGCGCCGCCCCCTAAGGCGCCCCCAGATGAAAGCCGCCGGCCCGCATCCGCTCGCGATCCGCGATTTCCGCTTCTACTGGGTCGCCCGGCTCGCCTCGACCGTGGCGCAGATGTCGATGGTCATCGTCATCGGCTGGCAGGTCTACGACATCGCCCGCCGAACCATGGACCTGCACGCCGCCGCGCTGCAGCTCGGCCTGATCGGCCTCGTCCAGTTCGTGCCCTTGTTCGTGCTCACTCTGGTCACCGGCTGGACCGCCGACCGGCTCGACCGGCGCTGGATCGCCCGCGCCACGATCGGCCTCGAAATCTTCTGCGCCTCGGTGCTCGCACTCTCGGCCTGGCGCGGCACCACCACTTTGCCGCTCCTGTTCGCGGTCGCGGCTTTGCTCGGCGTCGCCCGCGCCTTCGCCATGCCGGCGCTCTCGGCGCTCTCGCCCAACCTCGTGCCGCGCGAGATCCTGCCGCGCGCGATCGCCACCAGCACCATCGCCTGGCAGGTCGGCGCGATCGCCGGTCCGCCGTTCGGCGGCTATCTCTACGCCGTCCACGCCCACTGGCCCTACAGCGCGGCGGCGATCCTGTTCGCGGTTTCGCTTTTGTGCATGTTCATGATCCGCCCGATCGAGCGCACCGCCATCGCCGGGCCGCGCCACCCCTGGCGGCAGATGGTCGACGGGCTCCACTACGTCCGCCGCAACCGGCTGGTGCTCGGCGCCATCTCGCTCGATCTGTTCGCGGTCCTCTTGGGCGGGGCGACGGCGATGCTGCCCGTCTTCGCCCGCGACATCCTCCACGCCGGCCCGACCGGGCTCGGCCACCTGCGCGCCGCCCCGGCTGTCGGCGCCACCCTGACGGCGATCTATTTCGCCTGGCGGCCGCTCAGGCACGACGTCGGCGTCAAGATGCTCGCGGCGGTCGCTCTGTTCGGGGCGGCGACGATCGCGTTCGGCGTCTCGCGCTGGATGCCGCTGTCGCTCGCCTGCCTCGCCGTGCTGGGCGCCGCCGACATGTTCTCGGTCTATGTCCGCCAGTCGCTGATCCAGCTCCACACTCCCAACGAGATGCGCGGGCGGGTCGGCGCGGTGTCCTCTTTGTTCATTTCCGCCTCGAACGAGCTGGGCGAGGCCGAGTCGGGCTTCCTCGCCGCCTTGGTCGGCCCGGTCGCGGCGGTGGTCGGCGGCGGCGTTGGCGCGGTGCTGGTCACTGTGCTCTGGGCGAAATGGTTTCCCGAGCTGCGCCTTGCGCGCAGCTTCGATCCACCCAATCTCAGCGACACGGCCAAGACGATGGAGACGACGACATGAGAGCGGGCAGCATCCTCGAGACGATCGGCAACACGCCCCACATCCGCCTCAACCGCCTGTTCGGCGACGCCGAAGTGTGGGTGAAGTCGGAGCGGGCCAATCCCGGCGGCTCGATCAAAGACCGCATCGCTCTTTCGATGGTCGAGGAGGCCGAGCGCTCGGGCAAGCTCAGGCCGGGCGGCACGATCATCGAGCCGACCTCGGGCAATACCGGCGTCGGCCTCGCCATGGTCGCGGCGGTCAAGGGCTACAAACTGATCCTGGTCATGCCCGAGAGCATGAGCCTCGAGCGGCGGCGGCTGATGCTGGCCTATGGCGCGACCTTCGACCTGACGCCGCGCGAAGGCGGGATGAAGGCGGCCATCGCCCGCGCCGAGGCGCTCGCCGCCGACATCGAGGGCGCCTGGATCCCGCAGCAGTTCGAGAATGCCGCCAATATCGAGGTCCACGTCCGCACCACCGCCCGCGAGATCCTCGAGGATTTCCGCGACGCGCCGATCGACATCCTGATCACCGGCGTCGGCACCGGCGGCCACATCACCGCCTGCGCGGAAGTGCTCAAGAAGGAATGGCCGGACCTCAAGGTGTTCGCGGTCGAGCCGACCTTGTCCCCGGTCATCTCCGGCGGCCAGCCCGGCCCGCACCCGATCCAGGGCATCGGCGCCGGCTTCATTCCCGCCAATCTCCACACCGACGCGATCGACGGGGTCATCCTGGTCGATCCGGCCGACGCCAAGGAGATGGCGCGGCGGGCGGCGCGCGAGGAAGGCGTGCTGGTCGGCATCAGCTCGGGCGCGAGCCTGGCGGCGGTCCGCCAGAAGCTCGACGAGATCGGCCCCGGCAAGCGCGTCCTCACCTTCAATTACGATACGGGGGAGCGTTACCTGTCGGTCCCCGATTTCCTGCCCGAAGCCTGAGCCGCCTGGCGCGGTTGCAGGAACCGGCGGGAAGGCGCAGCGTTGGGCCTCCGAAACGACAGGAGACGCTCCCATGACCGATCCCGACCGCGAGAGGGAAACGACGATCGTCCAAACCGACGGCGGCGGGGGCGGCGGCGGGACCGTCATCGCCGTCATCCTGCTGATCGCGGTGCTCGCCGTGATCTTCTATCTGTTCGGCCCCCAGCTGCTCGGCAAGAAGACCGACGTCAACGTCCACGTCGACGCGCCGGCCACCGGCAAGGCCGGTTGACGATACCGCCCGCCGCATGCTCCTGAACCGCGTGCGGCGGGCGGCCCCCGCCATTCCTGACGAGCGGGCGACTCGGATCCTCGGCGAGAGGCGGACGACGGTGGATCGGTGTTGAAACGGAGTTGGCGCGACGGCGTCCTGCTGTTCCTCGTCTACTGGGCGCTCGCGGTCGTCGGCCTCCAATGGGCGCGGCACGGCGGCGCCGGCTCGGCGGTCTGGCCGGCGTTCGGCGTCTCGATCGCCGGTCTGGTCGTCGGCGGGCCCCGGCTGTGGCCCGCCATCTTCCTCGGCCGGCTCGCCGCGGGGATCGCCATCGGGTCGCCGCAGCCGCTCTGGGCCGAGCTCGCCATCGCCGCCACCAACGCCGGCGCCGACCTCGCCGGCGCGCTGATCCTGCTCCGCCTCGGCCGCATCGACCTTGCGCTGCGCGCCCGCCGCGACGTCTTGTGGCTGGCCGGCGCGGTCGGCTTCGCCGCCGCGCTCTCGGGCACGCTCGGCGCCGCCATCCTCACCGTCTCGGGCGGGCTCGACTGGCACGGCACGCTCCACGCCTGGACCGGCTGGGCGCTCGGCAATTTCGTCTCCGGCCTCACTTTGACCCCGCTGATCCTGGGCTGGCTGTACGGCGAGCCGCTGCTGCGCAAGCGCGCCGGCGCCTGCCATTTCCTCGCCTGCATGGCGAGCGTCACCCTGCTCGCCTGGCTGGTCTTCACGCCCAGCGTCGCGCCGTGGCTGCGCAGCTGGCACCTCTTCCCGGTGCTGATCTGGGCGGCGCTGGCTTTCTACGTGCGCGGCGCCGCGGCCTCCCTGGTCATCGTCTCCGCCTTCGCTCTGTGGGGCGTCAGCATCCATTCCGGGCCGCTGATCGCGCCGGCCCTCGATCCGATCCTCGCCACCCAGCAATATATTTCGGTCGCCGCGCTGACCATGCTGCTGCTCGCCGCCGTCTCGGACGAGCGGCGCCGGGTCGAGCCGATGGCGCGGCTCGCCACCATCGCCGCCTCCTCGCCCGACGCGATGGTCAGCACCGACGTTGCCGGCCTCATCACCAGCTGGAGCGAAGGCGCCGCCCGCTTGTTCGGCTATAGCGCGCAGGAAGCGGTCGGCGCCCGCTTCGGCCTGCTCGCGCCGCCCGAAGGCGCCGCGCCCGACGGCAATGCTCCCGGGCAATTGTTCGACCGCATCCTCGCCGGCGAGAAGATCGACACCCAGACGGTCCGCCGCGCCCGCGACGGCAGCCTGGTCGACGTCCATTATGTCGGCAGCCGGCTGGACGGCCCGGCGGGGGAGCCGCTCGGCGTGCTCATCGTCATGCGCGACATACGCGAGCGGCGGCAGGCCGAGGCGGCGCTGGCCGACGAAAGGGAAGCGCTCGAGATCCTCAACCGCACCGGCGCGGCGCTGGCCGGCGAGCTCGATCTCGACCGCATCGTCCAGATGGTCACCGACGCCGGACGCGAGGTGAGCGGGGCGGAGTTCGGCGCCTTCTTCTACAACGTCTACGAGCGCGACGGCGGCAGCTACATGCTCTACACCCTCTCGGGCGCCGAGCGCTCGCAGTTCGAGAATTTCGGCATGCCGCGCGCGACAGAGGTGTTCGCGCCGACCTTCCAGGGCCGCGGCATCATCCGCTCCGACGACATCACGAAGGATCCGCGCTACGGCCGCAACGCGCCCCACCACGGCATGCCAAAGGGCCATCTGCCGGTCCGCTCCTATCTCGCCGTGCCGGTCGCCTCGCGGGCCGGAGACGTGCTCGGCGGCCTGTTCTTCGGCCATTCGAGGCCCGGCGAGTTCTCGGCCCGCTCCGAGCGGATCATGGAAGGCCTCGCCGCCCAGGCCTCGATCGCCATCGACAATAGCCGCCTGTTCCGCGAGGCGCAGGAGGAGATAGCGGAGCGCCGCCGGGCCGAGGCGGCGTTGCGCGACCTCAACGACACGCTCGAGCAGCGGGTCGAGGAGCGCACCGCCGAATTGCTCGCCGCGCAGGACCAGCTCCGCCAGGCCCAGAAGATGGAAGCGATCGGCCAGCTCACCGGCGGCGTCGCCCACGATTTCAACAACCTGCTCACCATCATCCGCTCCTCGGTCGATCTGCTGCGCCGCCGCGAGCTGCCCGACGAGCGCCGCCGCCGCTATCTCGACGCCATCTCCGACACCGCCGACCGCGCCGCCAAGCTCACCGCCCAATTGCTCGCCTTCGCCCGGCGCCAGGCGCTGAAGGCCGAGCCGTTCGACGCCCCCGAGCGGGTCCGCCTGGTCTGCGACATGATCCGCACCGTCGTCGGCAGCCGCATCCGGCTCGAGGTCGAGATCGATTGCGAGGAATGCTTCATCGAGACCGACATCGCCCAGTTCGAGACGGCCTTGATCAACATCGCGGTCAACGCCCGCGACGCGATGGACGGCGAAGGCGTGCTCGCCGTGCGGGCGCGGCGCGTCGCCGGCATCCCCGCCGACGCCTGGCACGAGGCGGTGGCGGGCGAGCATGTCGCGGTGTCGATCTCCGACACCGGCCGCGGCATCCCGGCCGAGCTCAAGGCGCAGATTTTCGAGCCCTTCTTCACCACCAAGGAAGTCGGCAAGGGCACCGGCCTCGGCCTCAGCCAGGTCTACGGCTTCGCCAAGCAATCGGGCGGCGACGTGCTGGTCGAGAGCGAGCCCGGCGCCGGCACGATTTTCACCCTCTATCTGCCCCGCGTCGAGCCGCCCCGGCCCGAGCCGATATCGACCGGCGAGCGCCGCGCCGAGAGCGCGATGAAGAGCAGCCGCATCCTCGTCGTCGAGGACAATGCCGATGTCGGCGCCTTCGCCAGCCAGCTCCTCGCCGAGCTCGGCCACCAGACCCGCCACGCCGCCAATGCCGACGAGGCGCTGCGCATGATCGAGGAGGAGGACGGGCGCTTCGACCTCATCTTCTCCGACGTGGTGATGCCCGGGATGAGCGGCATCGAGCTGGCCCAGGAGCTGCGCCGGCGGCGGCCGGACCTGCGCGTCGTGCTGACCAGCGGCTACAGCCACGTCCTCGCCCAGGAGGGCCGCCACGGCTTCGAACTGCTCCACAAGCCCTATTCGGTCGAGAGCCTGACCCGCATCCTGCGCGGCGCCGCGCCGCGGCGGAGTGACGGAACCGCAACGACCTAGCGGGGTTCAGACCCGCAAAGGAGTGGCGTATCATGAGCGATTATAATCGAGGCCCGGAGCCGGTGCGCGAGACCGAGCGCACCACCATCATCACCGACAATGGCGACCGCGGCGGCGGTAGCGGGGGCGTCATCGCCGCCGTGCTGCTGATCGTGGTCGTGCTCGTTTTGGCCTGGCTGTTCTTCGGCGGCGGCCTCAACCGCGCGGCGGACCAGGCCGGCGTCAACGTCAACGTCGCGGCGCCGACCGTGAAGCTGCCCGACCAGGTCAATCTGAAGGTTCCCGAGAAGATCGAGATACCCAACGTCAAGGTCGAGACCCAGAAGAGCGACGGCAACAGCTCGAAATGAGGGCCGTAGAGGTGAATGGCGGCTGACGGCGCCATTCAGCCTTTTTGCAACCGAATCAAGGCATAGGCCTATTTGCCGCTCTCCCACGGGCGGCCCCTCGTGTCGCGTATCGGGGGAGGGGCCGGAGGCTGTGCCTCCGGCCCCTGACTCTTTCTAACCCGGGAGCGGCCGAGAGCGCGGCGATCAGTCCGGATCGGGGCCGGTGTCTTCGGCGGGCGCGTTGGCGTTGCCGCCGACCTCTTGTCCGCCGAGCCGGCCGGTGCCGTGATATTCCATCTCCGATTGGCCGCCATGGCCGAGGAAGCCCTCGCGGTCGCCTTCGCCTTCCTTGCCGGTGTGCGGATTGGGGTAGGCGCCGCCGCCCGAATCGCCGCCGCCTTCGCGGCCGCCAAGCCTGGAATTGTCGTCTTGTGCGCTCATCGCATCCTCCTGCCGTCCCAATCGGCGGGAGGCGCCGGCGGTTCCCGCCTCAGCCTCGCGCCTCGGGCAGATAGGAATCGTCGATCCAGTCGGAGAAGCGGGTGATCTTCGATTCGAACTTCATCTTGACCTTGCCGGTGGCGCCGTGGCGCTGCTTGGCGATGATCAGCTCCGCCATGCCGTAGACCCGCTCCATGTCCCGCGCCCATTCGGCATGGGCGTCGTGGACCTTGGCATCGTCGCCTTCCATCGGCCGCTTGGGCTCGCGCGAGGCGACGTAATATTCCTCGCGGTAGATGAACATGACGATGTCGGCGTCCTGCTCGATCGAGCCCGATTCCCTGAGGTCCGAAAGCTGCGGCCTCTTGTCCTCGCGCTGCTCGACCGCGCGGCTGAGCTGCGAGAGCGCGAGCACCGGGACGTTGAGCTCCTTGGCGAGCGTCTTGAGGCCGCGGCTGATCTCCGAAATCTCGTTGACCCGATTGTCGTTGCCGTTCTTGCCGGTGCCCTGGAGCAGCTGGAGATAGTCGACGATGATGAGGCCGATGCCGCGCTGCCGCTTCAGCCGGCGGGCTCGGGTACGGAGCGCGGCGATGGTGAGACCCGGTGTATCGTCGATATAGAGCGGCAGGC
>JBJMTY010000124.1:0-1619 GCA_045811445.1 Allosphingosinicella sp.
CGGCGACCCGTCATCCTCGCGAAAATCGCCCGGCCAGTCCGACTACGAAGCGGTGTCGCTCGAGCGTGGCGTCACCCACGATCCGGAATTCGAGCGCTGGGCCAACAAGGTCTGGAACTACGGTTCCGGCCTCGGCGCCGAGGTCTCGCTGAAGGACTTCCGCAAGGACCTGATCATCGAAGTCTATAACGAGGCCGGCCAGCTCGCCATCGCCTACAAGGTCTATCGCGCCTGGGTCTCGGAATTCCAGGCCCAGGCCGATCTCGATGCCAACGCCAATGCGGTCCTGATCCAGCACATCAAGCTGGAGAACGAAGGTTGGGAGCGGGACTATGACGTCACCGAGCCCACCGAGGAGGCGTTCACCGAACCGGCCTGATCGGCCAGTGCCACTCGTGGAAGGCAGGACGATGAACGTGCCGCAAGCCAGCATTCTGATCGACAGCTGGAGCCGCGGCACGGGGCGCTCGACGACCGAGCGCGCCTTGCTGCTCCTCGAGCTCGCGCTTCCCGCGCTGGACGAGGAGCAGCGGGCCCATCTCAGCATCGGCTATCGCGACGCCTGGCTGCTGAGCTTGCGCGAGCTGCTATTTGGCAGCGCGATCGAGTGCGTGGCCGCTTGCCCGGACTGCGAGGAGGAGATCGCGGTCGACTTCACGATCGGCGAGGTCCGCACGTCTTACGCCGAACCGGGCGAAATCGTCACCGTCGAGGCGGAAGGCGGCGCGCTGCGTCTGCGGCTGCCGGACAGCGCGGACCTGCTGGCGATCGAGCAGGAGCGCGACGCCGGCACGGCCGGCCCGCGCCTGCTCGAGCGCTGCCTGGCCGGGGCGGCGGATCGGGCCGCTCTCGGCACAATTGCGTTCGAGGCCGTCTCGCGCGCGCTCGGGGAAGCCGATCCGCAAGCCGAGCTCAGGCTTCGCATAGCCTGTCCGGCCTGCGGCGGCGGCACCGAGGCTCCGTTCGACGTCGCCGCCCATCTCTGGTCGGACCTCGACGAATGGGTGGGGGCGCAATTGCTCGACGTCCACTGCCTCGCCAGCCGCTACGGTTGGAGCGAAGCGGAGATCCTCGCGATGAGCCCCGCGCGCCGCCGCGTCTATCTGGACCGCTTCCAAGGCGCGACCGGATGAGCGCTTCGTTGCTCACCCATCTGATCGAGCGCACGCTCGCGCCTCGGCCGCTGCTGCTGCGGCGGCGCGGCGCGGCGTTCCAGAGCCAGCCGATGGTCCCGGCGCAGCCAGAGAGCGACGTGCCGCCGCCGCTCGCGATCGCTGATGCCGCCGGCGGGGCGCCGGAGAAAGCGTCATCGCCGCCGGAGCCCTCCCCCGCCGGCCGCGCACGGTCAGCGCCGCTTGCGGGGGTGGTCGAGACGGCGCTTCCGTCGGCCCCGCGCGAGGCGGCGCCTCCGCGGCCCCTCCCTCAGCCCCCACCGGTAGGTTCGAACCCGTCCGCGCCTCCCGGCCGAGCGCCCGCACCTGTCGCGACGGTCGGGGCCGGTTTCCCGCTGGCCGAGGCCCGCGCAATCGTCCCGCCGCCGGCTCCGGAGCCGCACGAGGGCGATGGCGGCGCGGCCGCTCCCGCAATTCGCCGCCCGCCGCCGCCGCGCGCTCAGCCCG
>JBJMTY010000125.1:0-9352 GCA_045811445.1 Allosphingosinicella sp.
CGGCTCGCAATCCCGCTGCCCGCCGCCGCGGCGGTCGACGACCCCTATTTCTTCGCTCTGACCGAAGGCGCGCTCCGCTACGCCGCGCCGCAGGCGGTGTCGCGCCGCGGCGACCGGCTGATCGTCGAGACGCAGGCGGGGGACGAGGCGCCCGCGGCGGTCGAGGGCGTCCTGAAGCTCGGGCCCGGCCGCGGCCTCGCGGTGCGGGCGCTCCCCGGTCCCGTCGGCCCCGCCCGCACGCCGCTCGCCGCCGCGCCCGTCCAGCCGGAGATCGGCCTGCGCGCCGCCTTGCTGGCGCTCGCCGGCGCCCTGATCGGCGGGCTGCTGCTCAACATCATGCCCTGCGTCTTCCCGATCCTCAGCCTCAAGGCGCTGAGCCTCGCCCGCGCCGGCGGCGAGGCGCAGGGCGCGCGGCGCGAGGCGCTGGCTTATGCGGCCGGCGTGATCCTGGTCTGCGTCGCGCTCGGCGCCATCCTGCTCGCCGTGCGCGCCGGCGGGGCGGCGGTCGGCTGGGCCTTCCAGCTCCAGGATCCGCGCGTCACCTTGCTGCTCCTGATCCTCGTCTCGGCCATCGCCTTCAACCTCGCGGGCCTGTTCGAGCTGCCCGGCTTCGGCGGCGGCGAGCGGCTCGCGGGGCGCGGCGGCGCGTTCGGCGCCTTCTGGACCGGCGCGCTCGCCGCTTTCGTCGCGACGCCCTGCACCGGGCCGTTCATGGGCGCCGCGCTCGGAGCGGCGCTCGTCCTTCCCGCCGCCGCCGCGCTCGCCGTCTTCGCCGGACTCGGCTTCGGCCTGGCGCTGCCGTTCCTGCTGCTCGGCTTCGTGCCGGCGCTGAGGCGCCGCCTGCCGCGGCCCGGGCCGTGGATGGCGCGGCTGAGGCGCATCCTCGCCGTGCCGATGGCGCTGACCGCCGCCTGGTTCGCCTGGCTGCTCGCGCGCCAATCGGGGACGGCCGGGCTGCTGGTCGGCCTCGCCGCTGCCGTCATCGTCGGCGCGGCTTTGTGGTGGGCCGCTCGCCGGAACCGCTGGAGCCTCGCTTTGCCCGGCCTGCTCGTCGCCGGCGGCGCGATGGCGCTGCTTCCCTCCGCCGAGCCGCCGTCCGCTGCGCGGGAAGGCGCCGCGCTCGCCGCTTTGCCCTTCAGCGAGGCGCGCCTCGCCGCGCTAAGGGCGGAAGGCAAGCCGGTCTTCGTCTATTTCACGGCGGACTGGTGCCTCACCTGCAAGGTCAACGAGAAGGCGGTGCTGGAACGCGCGGAGGTCGCCGCCGCCTTCCGCCGCCGCGGCGTCGCGGTGCTGGTCGGCGACTGGACCCGGGGCGACCCCGCGATCGGCCGCTTCCTCGAGAAGCAGGGACGGTCGGGAGTTCCGCTCTATCTCTGGTACGCGCCCGGCAAGGACGCCGAGATGCTGCCCGAGATCCTCACCACGGGAGGGCTCACCGCGCTGGCGGCATAGCCATCCTAAGAGGCGCTATCATACTTCCCATACCCCGCAACGTGCGGGGGCACATGATATGATGCCCGCGACTCGGCTTGTGAGATATCTGCAGATGCTCGAATTGCCCGCTCTCGAATTCATTTCAGTCGTCATTGAAATCAGACGGCTTGCTACCGTGATGGATGGCTTTCCCGCCGACGCTGGCGAGTTGACCTCGCCAGAAGTGCGGGAGCGCATGGCGATGACAATCGCGGCGATGAGAGAGCATCTCTCTACTATCGCGGCGCAGTCAGCTTGGGTTGCGGCTGACAGGCTCCAAAGGCAGCTCGAAGACCCTAATCAGCCGCTCCCGTTCACAGAAATCCGGCGCCAAATTGCCGACATTGAGAGTCGATTTGCGGATCATCTAAGCTTCATCCGCCTGTTTGTAGCAAGGCCAGAACAGATACATCTTCTAGGCACACCTATAGAGTTTCTAGGGGAGCCGACCGCCAGCAGGTTTACAAGTATCTGGTTTGACTGCGAGGAAGCTGCAAAGTGCCTCCTCGTTCTGCGCCCAACTGCCGCAGTGTTTCACTCAATGAGGATGCTCGAAGTCGGCATCCGTGCTTTCGCCACGCGACTGGGCATCCCTGACCCGGTGAAGCCGAGCGAGAGAAACTGGGGCCGCATTCTCGGCGCGATCAAAGTGAAGATCGACAGTGATTACCCCTCGAGCAAGCGTCTGCCTGGTAGCGAAGGGGCCTTCCTAGAAGGGCTTTATACCACGCTGGATGCAGTCAAAAACCCTTGGCGTAACGAGGTCATGCATGTTGAGGGTGTATATACAGACGCTGAGGCGGCCTTCATCTTATTGTGCGTGATCAAGTTCATTCAGAAGATGGCGAGTGGCTTTGGTGAGAACGGATCTGCTGCTCCGCCCCCGGAACTGCAACCGCCTGTGAGCCCTTCTGGCGCGGCGTAACGAATTCGCGCACGAGCCTATCCATCGCGGCCTCGGCCTCGGTGGGGTTTAGTTCGCCAGCGTCGACGAGCTTTTGGGCCTCGGCCTTGAATCGCTCGCTTTGGTCCTCCGCGCTCAGCGTCTCTTTCCCTTCGGCATTGGGCCCTCCCACCATGCGTTTCATAGGTGAGGCTGTGACCGACGACACCTGAGAGCAGTTCGTCGGCACGGTCGGTAGCAGAGGGCTAGTTCGGCCACACCTTCTCGCCGTTCATCCACGTCTCGACTACTTTGGTCTGGCGGATCTGCTCCGGCGTGGCGCCGGCGAAGATGTCGCGGTCGATGAGGATGAAATCGGCATAATGGCCGCGGTCGAGGCTGCCCAGCCGGTCCTCGGCGAAGCCGGCATAAGCGGCGGTGCGGGTGAAGGCGGTCAGCGCCTGCTCGAGGGTGAGCCGCTGGTCGGGCCTCCAGCCGCCGGGCGGCTGGCCGCGCGCATCCTCGCGGCTCACCGCCGCAGCGAGGCCGGGAAAGGGGTTGGGGCTCTCGACCGGGTAATCGGAGCCGAAGGCGAGCGGCACGCCGTTGGCCAGCATCGTCTTCCAGGCATAGGCGCCGCCGAGCCGCTCCATGCCCATCCGCGCCTCGGCCATCCGCCAGTCGCTGGTCTCGTGGGTCGGCTGCATCGAGGCGATGGTGCCGAACTTGGCGAAGCGCGGCAAATCGGCGGGGTCGACGATCTGGGCATGCTCGATCCGCCAGCGCCGGTCGCCTTTGTAGAGGTCCGACAATTCCTCGATCGCGCCGAGGATCTGGGCGTTGGCGGCGTCGCCGATGGCGTGGACGGCGACCTGGAAATTGTCCATCGCCGCGCGGCTCATCAGATTGCGAATCTCGGCGTCCGAATGGAAGGGAAGGCCCTTCTGGTCGGGTTTGTCCTTGTACGGCGCCTTGAGCCAGGCCCCGCGCGAGCCGAGCGCGCCGTCGGCGTAGAGCTTGACGCCGACGAGCCGCAGCCGGTCGCCGTAGAGCCACGGCGTCGGCCGCGTGCCGCCGATGGCGAGGGCGGATTCGACGCCCGAGCCGTAGGACATGATCCGCACCCTGAGCTGTCCGGCGTCGCCGGCGCGGCGCATCACCAGCCAATCCTCGGCGCTGGTGCCCATGTCGGCCGTGGCGGTGACGCCGTAGCCGAGCAATATCTGCTGGGCCCTGGCGAAGGCGCGGTCGCGGATCAGGGGCAGAGGCGGCGGCACCACCTTGTCGACGAGCTGCTGGGCGGCGTCGACAAAGATGCCGGTCGGCTTGCCCGCCGCGGTCTCGATCCGTCCGCCGGAAGGCGAGGGCGTTCGCGCCGTGACGCCCGCTTCCTTGAGGGCGAGGCTGTTGGCCCAGCCGGCATGGCCGTCGACCCGGCTCAGCCAGACCGGGCGCTCGGCGACGGCGGCGTCGAGCTCGGCGGCGGTCGGGAAGCGGCCGAGGCCCCAGCTTTCCTGGTTCCAGCCGCGCCCGACGATCCACAGCGGCGTCGGGTTGGCGGCGGCGTAGGCGCGGATCTTGGCTTGCGCCTCGGCCAGGCTGTGGGTGTCGGAGAGGTCGAGCTGCAGCGCGCCGAGGCCGAGCTCCATGACGTGGCCGTGCGCGTCGATCAAGCCGGGGAGCAGGGTGCGGCCCTTGCCGTCGAAGCGGAAGCGGGTGCGGTCGGGCCTGCGGTCGCCGCGCTGGTAGAGCTCCTTCACCTTGCCGTCGTCGCCGACCCACATCGCGGCGAAGCGGACCAGGCGGCCGTCGGCGCCGATCGTATAGCCGTTGACGTTGTCGACCAGCACGTCGGCCTGGGCGGGGAGCGCGAGGAGCGCGAGGAGCAGGGCCGCGAGGCCGGCGAGCAGGCGGGTGATGGACATCGCCCGTCCGATAAGGCTTGTTTCGCGCCCGCGCCAGATGGAGTAGACGCCCGGTCCCATGGCCAGCCCCGCCTCCGCCGTCGACGGCCTTCCCGTCACGCTCGCCGACATCCGCGCCGCCGCCGGGCGGATCGAAGGCCATGTCGTGCGCACGCCGGCCATGCTCAGCCAAACCCTCTCGGCCGTCACCGGCGCCGAAATATGGGTGAAGTTCGAAAACCTCCAATTCACCGCCGCCTACAAGGAGCGCGGCGCGCTCAACAAATTGCTGCTGATGGAGCCGGCGCGGCGCGCGCGCGGCGTCGTCGCCGCTTCGGCGGGGAACCACGCGCAGGCGGTGGCCTATCACGGCGCCCGCCTCGGCGTGCCGGTGACGATCGTGATGCCGCGCTCGACGCCGAGCATCAAGGTCAGCCAGACCGAAGGCCATGGCGCCAACGTGGTCCTCCACGGCGAATATTATGACGAGGCCTATGCCGAGGCGCGGCGGATCGAGGCGGCACAAGGCCTCACCTTCGTCCATCCGTTCGACGATCCCGAGATCATCGCCGGCCAGGGAACGGTCGGCCTCGAATTTCTCGAGCAGGCGCCGGATATCGAGACGTTGGTCGTGCCGATCGGCGGCGGCGGCCTGATCTCGGGCGTCTCGATCGCCGCCAAGGCGCTGCGGCCCGGGATCGAGGTGGTGGGCGTGCAGGCCGAGCTCTACCCCTCCATGTACTGCGCCATTTCGGGCCGCGACTTGCCGTCCGCCGGCGATACGCTGGCGGAAGGCATCGCCGTCAAGCAGCCGGCCGACGGGACGCGCGACATCATCCGGCGCACCGTCGACGACATCCTGCTCGTCGCCGAGCGCGACATCGAGACTGCGGTCAGCCTCTACCTCCAGATCGAGAAGACGGTTGCGGAAGGCGCCGGCGCGGCCGGGCTCGCCGCCGTGCTGACCAACCGCGAGCGCTTCGCCGGGCGCAAGCTCGGCCTCGTGCTCAGCGGCGGCAACATCGACACGCGCCTGCTCGCCACCGTGCTGCTGCGCGATCTCGCCCGCTCCGGGCGGATGGCCCGCCTGCGCATCCAGCTCCAGGACCGCCCCGGCGCGCTATACTCGGTGGTGAAATTGTTCGATGCGCAGGCCGTCAACGTCATCGAGGTCTACCACCAGCGCGTGTTCACCACTTTGCCGGCCAAGGACGCCTTCATCGACATCGAATGCGAGGCGCGCGACGCGGCGCATCTCGAGGGTCTGGTCGACGCGCTGCACGAGGCCGGATTCCACGTCCATCCCGTAGAGATTCGCTGAACCTTCGTCCCGGGGTGGAACGCGGCGGCGGTTAACCCTGTTTTTGCGGCAAGCCGCCTTTTCATCGGGACGGTCTGGCCGCATAAACCAAGCTTCAACCACGCCTCTCAACCAACGGAGCCACGTTGAGCGCACCTTTCCGCTTTCCCCGCTTTTTCGTGACGAGCCCCGCGCCGTGCCCCTATCTTGCGGGCAAGACGGAGCGGAAGGTGTTCACGGAGCTGACCGGGCAGCATGCGGGCGAGCTCAACGACGCGCTCGGCCGGATCGGCTTCCGCCGCAGCCAGGCCGTCGCCTACCGGCCGAGCTGCCTCGATTGCACCGCCTGCGTCTCGGTGAGGGTGGTGACCGGCGAGTTCCAGCCCAACGGCACCCAGCGGCGGCTGCTCAAGCGCCATGCCGATCTCGAGGTCACCGCCTGCAAGCCCTGGGCGACCGAGGAGCAATATGCCCTCCTGCGCCGCTACCTGAAGGCGCGGCACCCCGACGGGGGCATGGTCGGCATGGACGAATCCGATTTCTCCGACATGGTCGAGCAGAGCCCGGTCAGGACCTACGTGATCGAATATCGCGAGCCCGCCCGGGGCGGCCGGCCCGGCCGCCTGGTCGGCGCCTGCCTCACCGACCAGCAGGGCGATGGGCTGTCGATGATCTACAGCTTCTTCGAGCCCGACGATTCCCGCCGCTCGGGCCTGGGCACCTACATCATCCTCGACCATATCGTGCGCGCCGCCCGCGCCGGCCTGCCCTACGTCTATCTCGGCTATTGGGTCGAGAGCTCGCGGCGCATGGCCTACAAGGCGCGCTTCCGCCCGCTCGAGCGGCTCGGCCCCGCCGGCTGGTACCGTTTCGAGCCCGATCAGCGAGAGCTGCCGCTCGGCGCCTGAGGCCGTTGAAAACCCGGTCTTAATCTTCCCGGTCTATGGGCGGCGGGATGGGGCGTGGGTCGGCTTTGTTCAAAAGGCTCGTGGGAGCCGGCGAGGCGGAGACGCACGCCGGCCGCGCTTTGCTCGAGCAGCGCTTCAAGGTGCTGCAACGCCAGATCCCGCTCCTCTACACCGTCGCGCTCACCAACTTCCTCGGCCTCCACCTCGCCACCGGCGGCACCATCACCAATCTCTACAGCGTCTCCACTCTGCTGGTGATCCTCGTCGTCATCCGCCTGGTCTATTGGGTGACCGTCCGAAACCGCGAGCTCCCGCCCGAGCGGATCATCCGCGAGCTCACTCGCACCTGGCTCTACGCTTTGGTGATCAGCGTCGGCTTCTGCGCCTACGCGCTGCGCCTGCTGGCGACGTCGGAGCCCGAGGACCATACCTACGTCATCCTGTTCGGCAGCCTCGCCGCGGTCGGCTGCGCCTACGGGATCAGCAGCTTCGCCAGCGCCGCGCGGCTGCCCTTGCTGTTCCTGGGCCTGCCGCTGGCGGTGCGGCTCGTCCTCTACGGCGACCCGGCCCATGCCGGCATGGGCATATCGATCGCCCTCGTTATCCTGCTCATCCACCGCTTGCTCTCGATCCATAATCGCGGCTTCGCGCGGCTCATCGAATCGCACACCGAGATCGAGGAGGAGCGCGAGCGCGCCCGCCGCGCCGAGCGGCTCGCCAAGGCCGAGAAGGTGCGCGCCAAGCTGATCGCCGATACCGATCCGCTGACCGGCCTCGCCAACCGCCGCGCCTTCCTGCGCGCGCTCGGCCGGCGCTGCTCGGGCGTCGCCAAATCGGGCGGCGGCTTCGCGCTCGCCATGGTCGATTTGGACGGCTTCAAGCCGATCAACGACACGTTCGGCCACGCCGCCGGCGATTGCGTGCTCCAGGAAGTCGGCCGCCGCCTCCAGGCCGCGGCGGGCGAGGCGGCCCTGATCGCCCGCACCGGCGGCGACGAGTTCGCTCTGCTCCTCCCCGGCGTGCGCAGCGAAGGCGCGGCCAAGTCGGTCGGCGCCGGGGTCTGCGCGGCTTTGCAGGAGCCGGTCGGGGTCGAAGGCCGCGAGTTCCGCATCTCGGGCTCGTGCGGCATCACCTTGCTGTCGCGCCGCGAATGCCAGGTTCAGGAGGCGCTGATCCGCGCCGACAACGCCCTCTACCGCGCCAAGCAGAACGGCCGCGCCGGCGTCGCCGTCTTCTCGCCCGAAATGGATGCCGAGCACCGGCGCAGGAAGCAGGTCGAGACCGCCTTGCGCATCCCGGCCCTGCAAGACCAGATCCACCTGGTCTACCAGCCGATCCGCGACCTCGCGACCGGCGAGCTGCGCTCGTTCGAGGCGCTCGCCCGCTGGGACCATCCCGAGCTCGGCCGCATCCCGCCCGACCAGTTCGTGCCGGTCGCCGAGCAGATCAACGTGATCGAGGAGATCAGCGACAAGCTGCTCCGCCGGGCGGCGCGCGAGGCGCGCAAATGGGCGGAGTCGATCCGCCTGTCGTTCAACGTCAGCGCCGTCCAGCTCTGCACCGCCGGCTCGTCCGAACGGATCCTGGCGGTGTTGGCCGAGGCCGGCATGGACCCGGCGCGGCTCCAGGTCGAGGTGACCGAGACGGCTCTGCTGGTCGATTTCGAGGTGGCCCGCCGCAACCTCCAGGACCTGCGCACCGCCGGCGCCCGCATCGTGCTCGACGATTTCGGCGCCGGCCACGCCTCCATTTCCTATTTGAGGGAGATGCAGTTCGACGGGATCAAGCTCGACGGCTCATTGGTCTCTTCGATCGCCGACTCGCTGCGCGGCCGCCGCCTCCTGAAGGGGGTGCTGGACCTGTGCGCCTCGATCGGCCTCCCCTGCGTCGCCGAGCATATCGAGACGGAGGAGCAGCTGGCCGTGCTGCGCGAGCTGGGCTGCCGCGACGGCCAGGGCTACGTGCTCTCGCCGCCGCTCCACGCCGCCGCCGCCGCCGCGCTCGGCGCGCCCAGGGTCCGCGCCCTCGGCGCCCAGCGCGCCGCCTGAGCCCAAACGAAAACCGGCGCCCGCGTCATCCGCGAGCGCCGGTCGCCCCCTGCGAGGGCCGCCCGATCAGGCGACCTTCGCCGTCTCCAGCTCTTCGGGATCGCGCAGCACGTAGCCGCGGCCCCAGACCGTCTCGATATAATTGTCGCCGCCGCAGGCGAGGGAGAGCTTCTTCCTCAGCTTGCAGATGAAGACGTCGATGATCTTCAGCTCCGGCTCGTCCATCCCGCCGTAAAGGTGGTTGAGGAACATTTCCTTGGTGAGCGTGGTGCCCTTGCGGAGCGACAGGAGCTCCAGCATCGCATATTCCTTGCCGGTGAGGTGGACGCGGGCGCCGTCGACCTCCACCGTCTTGGCGTCGAGGTTCACCGCCAGCTTGCCGGTCTTGATCACCGATTGCGAATGGCCCTTCGAGCGGCGCACCACGGCGTGGATGCGGGCGACCAACTCGTCGCGGTGGAAGGGCTTGGTGACGTAATCGTCGGCGCCGAAGCCCAGTGCGCGGACCTTCGAATCCATCTCGCTCATGCCCGACAGGATCAGCACCGGAGTGCCGACCTTGGCCGTGCGCAGCTTCTTGAGCACGTCATAGCCGTGCATGTCCGGCAGGTTCAGGTCGAGGAGGATGATGTCGTAGTCGTAGAGCTTTCCGAGATCGACGCCTTCTTCTCCGAGATCGGTCGTGTAGACGTTGAAGCTCTCGGATTTCAGCATCAACTCGATCGATTGCGCGGTCGCGCTATCGTCTTCAATCAGCAGAACGCGCATGCCAGTCCCCTTCCACGCCCTGCGGGCTTAAGGTCGGTAGGCCTCAAGGGCCCCTCTTGGTCGTCACG
>JBJMTY010000126.1:0-6919 GCA_045811445.1 Allosphingosinicella sp.
GCGCGGGGCCGGTCTGGGCGGCGGCGCAAGCCGCGCCAGCGAGCAGCGCGGCGGCGAAAGCAATACGGAAACTCAACATCTTATCTCCCCTCGGCATGAAATCCGTCCGACGGTTTATGGCCCGGCCGCCGCGCTTTTTGCGCGATTTTCGGGGCGCTTCTGTGCCAGATATCGGCGTGGAAGGGGCCCCGGACGGCATGAAGAGGAAAATCGACCGTTTCGACGTCGCCTTGCTGAACCGGCTCCAAGCCGACAATCTCGCCACCGCCGAGGCGCTCGCCCGCGACGTGCCGCTCTCGCCCTCCGCCATCGCCCGGCGGGTGCGCAGCCTGCGCGAGGACAGGTTGATCGAGGCCGACACCGCGATCCTCGCGCCCGAGGTCACCGCCGACCGGCTGCGCGCCATCGTCCAGGTCCAGGTCCACGAGCATGGCGAGGCCAAGGGCATCGCCGCCCTCCGCCGCCGGCTGGCCGCGCGCAAGGAAGTGCAGCTGCTGCTCAACATCGCCGGCTCGGTCGACCTGCTTTTGCTCGTCGTCGCCCGCAACATGGCCGAGTTCAACGCCTTCTGCGACGCCCACCTCGCCTCCGACCCGGCCGTCCGCCGCTACGAAACCAGCGTCGTCAAGGCCGTCGTCAAGCAAAGCCCCACCGTGTGGCTCGACGAGGACGATGTCGGCAGATGAGGGCAATGGCCTTCAAACGGCCAGATGGCGCGACCGCCAGTAACCACGTGCGGTCATTCCTGTTGCTCCGAACCGTCATCCACCCATTGGGATTGGTTCACGCGGAGGCGCGGAGGCGCGGAGGCGCGGAGGTGCGGAGGCGCGGTAATCGTTGACCACCCGCCGAAGCCCTTCTTTGAGCGTTTCGCCGCCAAAGTTGATAAGCAGCCCGACGGGCTGCTGCATGAGACGCAAGTAGGTGAGGAGCTGCTTACCGTGGAGGGGTAGCAGCCGCTCGACCGACTTGATCTCCACCAGCAGGGAGCCGTCGACAATCAGGTCCACGCGAAAGGCGCCGGCGATACGGACGCCTTCAAACTCGATGTCGACGAGCTGCTGGCGCGCCACCGTGAATCCCAGCTCCGCCAGCTTGCCGGCGAGCAGAATCTCATAGACGCTTTCAAGCAAGCCAGGCCCTAGCTGGCGGTGGAGGCGGAGGGCCACGTCAATGACGTCGCCGCTCAATGCTTCCAGGTCTCTCCCCACTCCGCGACCTCCGCGCCTCCGCGTGAACCAACTTTCTGGGTCTTTAGTCTCTCTCGCGTCCAATTTCTTTCGCCTGGCGAGGGCGCTCGATGCAGGCCTGGCCTCGGGCTCAGCCGCGCTGTTTGGCGGCTATCCAGGTGTCGATCTTTTCTTCCAGCACCTTCATCGGCAGGGCGCCGGACATGAGGATTTGGGCGTGGAATTCGCGGATGTCGAATTTCGGGCCGAGCGCCTGCTCGGCGCGGGTGCGGAGGCGGCGGATGGTGAGCTGGCCGACCTTGTAGGCGAGCGCCTGGCCGGGGATGGCGATGTAGCGCTCGACCTCGGCGGTGGCGTCGGTCGGGCTCATCGCCGAGTTGTCGAGCATGTACTTGATCGCCTGGTCGCGGCCCCAGCCCTTGGCGTGGATGCCGGTGTCGACGACCAGCCGCATGGCGCGCAGGATCTCGTCATTGAGGTGGCCGTAATTCTGATAGGGGTCGGTGTAGAAGCCGAGCTCGTAGCCGAGGCTCTCCGAATAGAGCGCCCAGCCCTCGACATAAGCGGTGTTGCCGCCGAAGCGCTGGAAGGCGGGGAGCTTCACGTTCTCCTGGGCGAGGCTGATCTGGAAATGGTGGCCGGGCCGCCCCTCGTGGAGGAACAGGGTCTCGTAGCCCCAGGTATAGCGCGAGGGCAGATCGTAGCTGTTGTAATAGAAGATGCCGGGCCGCGAGCCGTCCGGCGTGCCCTGCTGATACTCGCCGCCGGCCGAGGTCTTCTCGCGATAGGGCGGGTCGGGGCGGACTTCGAGCGGGGTCTTGGGGATGGTCGCGAAGTCGCGGCCGACGACCAGGCCGACGCGCCGGTCTATGTCGAGGAAGGCGTCGCGCATCGCCTGCGCCGTCGCCGGCTTGAAGCGGGGATCGGAGCGCAGGAAATCGGCGAATTGGTGGAGGTCGCCCTTGAAGCCGACCTGGTTCTTGACCTTCTCCATCTCGCCGTGGATGCGATCGACCTCGCGCAGGCCGAGCTGGTGGATCGCCTCGGGCGTCATGTCGGTAGTGGTGTTCGATTCGACGAGGTAGCGGTAGAGCGCCGGCCCGCCGGGCATCTGGCCGAGCCCGACGCTCTCGCGCGCCCTGGGGAGATATTCGGTCTTAATGAAGTCCCTCAGCCGGGCGTGCGCGGGGTTGAGCCGGTCGCGGATGAAGGCGGCATATTCGGCGCGGATCCTCGCCTGCTCGGCGGCCGGGATCGTCGCCGGGAAGTTGGCGACGGGCTTGTAGAAGGTCGAGCCCTCGACGCCCTGGGCGACGATGCCGTCGAGCTGGTCGACGACGTTCTTCATCACCAGCTTCGGGTTGACGATGCCGTCGGCGAGGCCCTGGCGCATCCGCGCCGTCGCGCGGTCCAGGTAGACGATATAGCCTTCGAGGCGCTTCAGATTGTTGCGATAATCCTCGACCGTCTTGAACGGGGCGGCGCCTTCGCCCGAGCTCAAGTCCGGCACGAACACCTGGAAGCCGGCGAAATGGTCGATCGGCCGCTCGACCGTCGCCTTGACCAGATTGGGCGCGAAGCCCTTGAGCGTCAGCTCGGTCTGCCATTTGAAGACGTCGTAGGAGATACGGTCGTCGGCCGACAATTTGGCGCGGTCGATGCGGGCGAGGGCGGCGAGATCGGCCTCAGCCGCGGCCTTCTCGCCGGCGATGTAGCGGTCGGTGATATAGTCGCCGAATTCGGGCGCGTAGCGCAGGTCGCCGCGGAACAGGGCCTGGATCGGGTTGCGTCGCAGCGACGCCTCGTCGCTGGCGCGGAACAGAGCGGCGAGCTTCTGCCCCTCGGTCTGGGCCGCGCCCACAGCCTTGTGCGGGGCGGGCGCGGCGAGCGCCGGAGCGGCGAGCGCAGGAGCAATAAGCGCAGCCAAAGCGGCGGCGAGGAAAAGGCTGTGGTTCATGCTGCTTCCTAATAAGGCCGGGGGGGGTCGACGCCGTGCTGGCCGTACCAGCCCCAGGGCCGCTCGCGATACCATTTGGTGATGATGTATTTCACCCCGCCCTCGACCGGCATGCCGGTGTGGAGCGAGTACATGTTGGGCTGGCCATATTCGTCGAGATTGTTCCAGGCGAGCAGATTGCCGGCGCGCGGCGTGACGCGGACATTGGCCTTGGGGAAATGGGTCTGGCCGCCGCCTTCCGGCGCGTTGAGGAAGATCATCGCCGTCCAGGTGCGCTGGCCGCCCTGGCGCTCCTGCTCCGGCCAATAGGGCTCGGACGGGTAGAAGAAATCGTGATGCTCCTTGAACTGCTGGCCGACCGCGTAGCGCTGGCCCTGGATGGTCTCGCCATGATGGGGGTCGATGCCCATCAGGCTGTTGACCTTCTTCTCGACGAGGATGTTGATCGGATCGGTGAGGCGCAGATTGCAGCTCTCGCTGGTCCTGAATTCCGGATCCTCGGTGGGCGCGAGCAGGCCGGAGGGCACCTTGTCCTTGTCGATCAGCGCGATCACCTGGCGGCATTCCTCCTCGCTCAGGAAGTCGCGCACGACGAAGATGTCGAGGCCGATGGCGGGGATCTTGAAGGCGCCCGGCGTGCCCTGCAGGCGGTGGCGGACATAGGCGCCGATCTCCATCCGATAGAGGGCGGTGGGATCGGAAGCGGGACGGGTGCTCATGGAATCGTGCGGCCTTTCACCATCACATAATCGACATGCTCGAGGACGTGCACGTCCTTCAGCGGATCGCCGGAGACGGCGATGAGATCGGCGGAGAAACCGGGCGCGAGGCGGCCGATCTGGCCCTCGAGGCCGAGCAGCTTCGCCGCGGCGGTCGTGGCGCTGGCCAGCGCCTCGGCCGGGCTCATCCCGACCAGTTCGACATATTGGGCGAACTCGCCGGCGTTGCGGCCATGCTCGTAGACGCCGGCGTCGGTGCCGAACACGACCGGCACGCCGGCGGCGCGGGCGAGGCGCGCGGCCTTGCCGACCTCGCCGAGCGTCATCCGCACCTTGTCCTCGACGATCGGCGTGTAGATGCCCTTGCCGAGCCGCTCGCGGATGCCGGTGAAGGCCATCAAGGTCGGCACCAGCACGGTCCCGCGCTGCTTCATCAGCTGGATCGTCGCCGCGCTGGCGAACGTGCCGTGCTCGATCGAATCGACCCCGGCGCGCACCGCGGCGGCGATGCCGGCGTCGGCATGGGCGTGGGCGGCGACCTTGAGGCCGAGATTGTGGGCGGTCGAGACGATCGCCCGCATCTCCTCGTCGGTGAACGACTGGCCGAGCCCCTTGTCGCCCTGGCTGAGCACGCCGCCGGTCGCGTGGAACTTGATGACGTCGGCGCCGAGCTTCGCCGCCTCGCGGACCTTCGCCGCGCACTGGTCGGCGCCGGTGCAGGTATTGTGGCCGTCCAGCGCTTCGGCGACCTCCGGCCTGAAGCCGGAGACGTCGCCATGGCCGCCGATGGTCGAGAGCGCCTGGCCGGCGGCGAGCATGCGCGGGCCCGGAACCAGCCCCTGGGCGATGGCGTCGCGCAGCGCGAAGCCGCCGAGACGGGACGAGCCCAAGTCGCGCACCGTCGTGAAGCCGGCGCGGGCGGTGGTCAGCGCGTTGCGGGCACCGACGAGGACCATCCACTCGTCGGACAAAGTCGCCTCCTGCCAGAAGGGCGCACCCGGCACCGACATGAAATGGACGTGGGTGTCGATCAGGCCGGGCAGCACGGTCTTGGACGAGAGGTCGACGAGGCGCGCGCCGGCGGGCGGCGGGACGAGGCCCGGCGCGATGCCCTGGATGCGGCCGTCGACGATGGTGATGGTGGAAGGGCCGGCTTTGGGCTGCGCGGCGTCGGTGATGAGGTGGCCGGCGTGGACGATCACGGTCTCGGCGGCGGCGGGCACGGCCAGCCAGGCGAGCAGCAAGGCGGCGAGCGAATAGAGGCGGGCGCGCATGGTCGAAAGCTCCTCGGGGACGGCGCGCTTTTCATGCTGGCGCGAGGGAGCGTTGACAAGCGAAAAGCCCGGCAACGCGCTTGGCGCTCCCGGGCTTTCCTGTCGCTCCGCCGGAGGGCGCCGCAGCGCCTACCAGAAGAAGTCGTAGACCACGTCGACCACTTCGCCGGTATAGACGTCGACCAGCAAGGCGTCGTCCCAATAGCGGACCCAGTGGGTGCCGTAGGGCGCCGGCGGCAGGCGGTACTGCCAGGGGTCGTTGATCCAGTAGCGATCCGAGTAGAACAGCGAATCGAGGATCAGGCCGATGCCGACGCGCTGGTAGCCGTAATTGCGGTACGGCGAATAATATTGGCCGTAGCGGTAGAGGTTGCGGTTCGACGAGCGGTAGCGCTGCCAGTCGTAGCGATTGTCGCCGCGCCAGTTGCGGTTCCAGTCGCGATTGCCGCTGCGATAGGCTTGGTTGCCGCCGTAATTGCTGCCGTAATTGCCGCCGCGATAGCTGCCGCGATCACTGCTGCGGCGGGTGTCGCCGTCGCCGCGATAGCCCTGTTGGCGCAAAGTCTGCTGCTCGTAGCGGCGCTCATTCTCGGCCGCATTGCGCTGGTAACGGGCCGGCATGCCGGCGCGGACCTGCTCGTTGGCGCGGCGCGAGGCTTCGAACTGCTGCTCGAGCGCCTGGCGCTGGCCGGCATCGCTGCCGCCGCGATTCCAGGTACCGCCCTGGCGGCCCTGCCAGCTGCGCGTCTGCTGCGCGGCCTGCTGCTGGACCTGCGCCTGCTCGCGCTGGCTCTCGGCCTGGCGCGCCTGATACGCCTCGCGGCGCTCCGCGCGCGGCTGCTCAACTTGGGGCTGCTCGACGCGCTGCTCGGCCCGGGGCTGCTCGGCGCGCTGCTCGCGGGCCTCGGCCCGCTCGGCGCGCTGCTCCGCCCGCTGCTCGGCGCGCTGCTCGCCGCCATTGTGCCCGCGGCCGCGCCAGCCGCCGTCATTGTCCTGGGCGAGCACCGGCGTCGCCGCCGTCGCCGCCATCAGCACGCCCATCAAAAGCTTACGCATGAACCAAACTCCTCTTGCCCTCGAGACGGCGCGCACGGCCGCTCCCAGGGGACGGGAAGTGCCATAGCGTCGATGAGCCGTTGCTGAACTGGCTGGAAAGGCTGGCGAAAGGTTGCGGGGCTGGCGGCCGGCGGGGAAGCGCGCCATGGAGGGCGCGGGAGGCACGCGGCCATGGCAAGCGACAGGATCGAGATCGTTCGCGAGGGCGGCGTCGCCCATGTCGAGCTGGCCCGCGCGGACAAGCTCAACGCCATGGACGGCGCGATGTTCGCCGCGATCGGCGACGCCTTGCGCTCCCTCGGTCAAGATCCCGCAGTGCGCTGCATCCTCCTTTCGGGCCGCGGTCGCCACTTCACCGCCGGGCTCGACCTCCACTATGCCGCCAGCCAGTTCGGGCCGTCGGCCGAGCCGGGGCGCGCGGCCGAGGCGCGGCTGCGGCATATCCAGTGGCTGCAGGATTGCTTCACCGCCGCGGAGGCGGCGCGTGCGCCGGTCGTCGCCGCGATTCACGGCGGCTGCATCGGCGCGGGGGTCGACCTCGCCGCCGCCTGCGACATCCGCCTCGCGTCGGCCGACGCCTTCTTCCAGGTCGCCGAGGTCGACGTGGCGATCACCGCCGATCTCGGCACGCTGCAGCGGCTCGGCTACCTGATCCCGCAGGGCATATTGCGCGAGCTCGCCTTCACCGGCCGGCGCATGGGCGCGGAGGAGGCGGCGCGCCAC
>JBJMTY010000127.1:0-2506 GCA_045811445.1 Allosphingosinicella sp.
ACGCCGAGGGCCGCCTGCTCGGCGCCAACCGCGCCTTCGCCGGCCGCGCCGCCGCCGAGGCCGAGCCCGCCGCCGGCAGCGCCATCGCCGAATTGTTCGCGGTCGGCGAGGACGGCCGCGTCCGCTTCGCCCGCGAAGGCAAGGCCGGCGGCCCGTTGCGCGTCCTCCAGGTGCCGCTTGACGGCGACACCGGGCCCCTATTGTTCCTGCTGCTCGACGAGCTCGGCGGCGGGGAAGGGGGCGCCAACGTCAACGCCCTCCTCGAAATCCTCCCGCTCGGCCTTGCCCTCGCCGATCGCGACGGCCGCTTCGTCTATCTCAACACCGCCTTCCGCCGCGCCGCCGGCCTGTCCCGCTCGGCCGCGCCGACCTGGCCGAGCGACCTGGTCGTCGACGAGGACAAGGCCGCCGTCGCCGATTCGGTGCGGCGCTTCGCCCGCGGCCCGTCGCTTTCGGGCGACATCGCGGTGCGGCTCAAGGCGCGCGCGGAGGAGCCGGTCGCGCTCACCGTCGCCGGCGCCCGCGGCCTCGGCGAGGCGGCCGCCGTCCTCCTCTCGCTCAAGGACAATAGCGAGGAGGACCGGCTCAAGAAGCAGCTCGCCCAGCAGACCAAGATGCAGGCGGTCGGCCAGCTCGCCGGCGGCGTCGCCCACGATTTCAACAATATCCTCACCGCGATCATCGGCCATTGCGACCTGATGCTGATGCGCCACGCGCCCGGCGACAGCGATTATGACGACATCCAGCAGATCCGCTCCAACTCGAACCGCGCCGCCAGCCTCACCCGCCAATTGCTCGCTTTCTCGCGCCAGCAGACTTTGCGCCCCCAGGTCCTCCAGCTCCCCGACGTCATCGCCGAGGTCTCGGTCCTGCTCAAGCGGCTGATCGGCGACACGGTGACGCTCGAGGTCAAGCACGGCCGCGGCCTCGGCGCGGTGCGCGCCGATCCGGGCCAGCTCGAGCAGGTCATCGTCAACCTCGCCGTCAACGCCCGCGACGCCATGCTCGCCAAGGACGAGAAAGGCGGCGGCACCTTGACCCTCCAGACCTACGCCGTGGCGGCGGACGAGGTGCGGCGGATGGGCAGCGAGATCCTCCCCATCGCCGATTACACCGCGCTGCGCGTCTCCGACACGGGGCAGGGCATCCCGCCGCACCTGCTCGCCAAGATTTTCGAGCCCTTCTTCACCACCAAGGAAGTCGGCAAGGGCACCGGCCTCGGCCTCTCCACCGTCTACGGCATCGTCAAGCAATCGGGCGGCTTCATCTTCGCCGAGAGCGCGCCGGGCCGGGGCACCAGCTTCGTCCTCTATTTCCCCGTCCACCGCGCCGAGGCCGCCAAGCCCGGCCGCAAGGCCAAGGAGACGACCGGCGAATTGTGGGGCACCGCCACCGTGCTGCTGGTCGAGGACGAGGCGACCGTGCGCGCCGTCGCCGAGCGGGCGCTGACCCGTCACGGCTACACCGTTCTGCTCGCCGAGAATGGCGAGGCCGCGCTCGAGATATTGGCGCGCGAGCCCGGCATCGACCTGATGATCTCCGACGTCGTCATGCCGATGATGGACGGCCCGACCACCGCCCGCGAGGCGCGCAAGTCGCTTCCCGATCTGCCGATCCTGTTCATCTCGGGCTATGCCGAGGAGCAATTGCGCCAGTCGATCGACCTGCCCCGCGTCGCCTTCCTCGCCAAGCCCTTCTCGGTCCAGAAGCTCGCCGAAGCCGCCCGCGACGCCCTGGCGATGGGCAAGTGATCCAAATCCGCTTTTGACCGTTGTCGAAGCGATGAACACCGACGCACACAGCCTTAAGGGCCACGGCTACCTCGTCTCGATCGTCAGCGTGCTGCTGCTCGCCATCCCCGCCTTGAAGGGCGCCAAGGACAGTTCGGTGATGCTCGCCTGCCTGCTCGCGGGCGCGATCTTCTCCATTGCCGGCATGGGCTTGCGCTGGATAGCCGACAGGAAGACTCAACGGCGCATCGACGAAGCGCAGGGCGAAAACTCGGCCCCGGGCGGCGGAAAGCTTGCCCGCGAGGCGCGTTGACGGGCATGGCCGCAACCCCGGCCCAGGCAGGAGCGAATTGAATGGCGCGCGTTGAAATCTACACCAAGTTCGGCTGCCCCTATTGCGCCCGCGCCAAGGCGCTGCTTGGCCACAAGGGCGCCGATTACGAGGAGTTCGAGATCAACTCGCAGCCCGGCAAGCGCGACGAGATGCTCGAACGCTCGGGCGGCCGCCACACCGTCCCCCAGATCTTCATCGACGGCCGCCACATCGGCGGCTCCGACGACCTCGCCGCCCTCGACCGCCGCGGGGAGCTCGACGGCCTGCTCCAAGCCGCGGACGCGTAGCGGGCGCCGCAAGGGCTAGTCCTCCCTGTGGAGCGAAGCTCCATGGGGAGGGGGACCAGGCGAAGCCTGGTGGAGGGGCCTGCTGACTCCGTAAGGCCCCTCCACCGCACTTCGTGCGGTCCCCCTCCCCATGCGCTTCGCGCACAGGGAGGACT
>JBJMTY010000128.1:0-6891 GCA_045811445.1 Allosphingosinicella sp.
CTGCTCCGGCTCGTCGACGTTGGAAGGCCGGTGCAGGGTGACGACGCCGTAGCCGCCCGGCGCGAGCCCCAGCTCGCCCGGCACGTCCGCCGCCTCGATCGCCGGGCGGACGTGCTCGAAGCTGTCGATCATGATGTTGCCGACCCGGGTGATTCGCGCCCTGGCGACGCCCTCGGCGAGGAGATTGCGGTCGGCGTCGGGCGACGGAGTCCACAGCACGTCCCTGACCGCGTCGGTGGCGATCCGGTTGATCTCCTCGGGCATGGCGCGGTCGCGCGATCGCAGCCCCGCCTCGAGATGGATCGTGGTGAGGCCGAGCTTGGCGCCGACCAAGGCCGCGGCGAGCGTCGAATTGACGTCGCCGACGACGACCAGCCAGTCGGGCCTATGGGCCTCGGCGACCTTGCCATATTCGATCATCACCCGGCCGGTCTGTTCGGCATGGCTGCCGGAGCCGATGCCGAGATGATGGTCCGGCTCGGGCAAACCGAGGTCGGCGAAAAAGGCGTCCGACATGTTGGCGTCGTAATGCTGGCCGGTATGGACCAGCACCGGCTCGAACCCGGGAGCCCCGGCGAGAGCGTGCCAGAGCGGCGCGACCTTCATGAAATTGGGGCGCGCGGCGGCGATCAGGTGGATGCGCTGGGCCATGGCCGCGGCTTAGCAGCCAAGGCTTAACAAGCGGTTGGGCGCGCCGCCGGGTCACGCCCGCGCGGCCCTTGCCGCCGCTACGGGTTGGTCACGATCTGCCGCGCCGATCCGATCCCGCCGGTGATCCCCACCACCGAGGCGTCCGGCAGGCTGCGGTCGAGGACGATGCAGTCGCGGAACCGGGGCTTGGCGCAGACTTCCCACTTCTCGCCGGCATGGATGGCGATGCTGCGGATGTTCCAGTCGAAGCGCGGCAGGGTCGTGCGGGGCTGGTCGATCTCGACCGTGTCGCCGTTGAAATCCTTCTGCTCGTAAAGGATCATCTGCCCGGCGATGCTGAGCCCGGTGCCTTCCTTGGCCGCGACCGGCCCGGCCAGGGTCGCGAACGCCGCCGCCAAAGCGGCTGCCTTGATCGTCTTCATTCGGCTCATCCCTCCATTCGCCAATGCCTTAAGTAAGACCGTAAAGGCTCGCGAAACAACAGGAATCATCGGTCCGCCGCGAGCACCGAAGCCAGCGCGGCGCGCCAGCCGGCAAGCCGCCCCTCGCGCGTCGCGGCGTCCATCGCCGGCTCGAAGCGGCGCACGTCGCCGCGCATCGCCGCGGCCTCCGCGAGCGAGGCGAACATCCCGCAGCCGAGCCCGGCCAGCATCGCCGCGCCCAGCGCGGTGGTCTCGACGAAGGCGGGCCGCTCGACGGGGAGCGCCAGCATGTCCGCCATGTCCTGCGCCAGCCAGTCGTTCGCGGCCATGCCGCCGTCGATCCTCAGCGCCTGCCACGGCGCCCCGTCGGCGGCGAAGGCGGCCATCAGGTCGTGCGTCTGGTGGGCCATCGCCTCCAGCGCGGCGCGGACGATGTGCGCGCGCCCGGCGGCGAAGCTGAGGCCGGTGATCGCGCCGCGCGCGTCGGCCCGCCAGTGCGGCGCGCCCAGCCCGGCATGAGCGGGCACGATCCGCACCCCGGCGCTATCGGCGACCGAGCGGGCGAGGGTCTCGGTCTCGGCGGCGGTGACGACGAGGCCGAGCCCGTCGCGCAGCCACTGGATCAGGCTGCCGGCGGTGAACACCGAGCCTTCCAGCGCGTAGCGCCGCTCCCCGCCGAGCTGCCAGGCCAGAGTGGTGAGCAGCCGGCTTTGCGACACCGGCGCCCGCTCGCCGGTGTGGGTGAGGATGAAGGCGCCGGTGCCGTAGGTCGCCTTGGTCTCGCCGGGCCGGAGGCACGCCTGGCCGATCGCCGCCGCCTGCTGGTCGCCGGCCATGCCGCAGATCGGGATCGGCGCGCCGAGCAGCCGGGTCTCGCCGAGCCGGCCGGCGCAATCGGCGATCTCGGGCAGCGCCTCGATCGGAACGCCGAACAGGTCGCACAGCCCCGCGTCCCAGCCACCATCATGGATGTCCATCAAGGCGGTCCGCGAGGCGTTGGTGGCGTCGGTGACGTGGCGCGCGCCCTCGGTCAGCCGGTAGACGAGCCACGATTCGACCGTGCCGACGGCAAGGTCGCCGCCCGCCTCGCGCAGCTGCGGCCAATGCTCCAGCGCCCAGGCGATCTTGCTCGCCGAGAAATAGGGATCGAGCAGCAGCCCCGTCTTCGCCTGCAGCGCCGGCTCCTCGCCGCGCGCCTTCAGGGCCGCGCAGAAATCGGCGGTGCGCCGGTCCTGCCAGACGATGGCGGGCGCCAGCGCCGCGTGCGTGCGCTTCGACCAGAAGACGATCGTCTCGCGCTGGTTGGTGATGCCGATCGCCGCCACCCGGTCGGCCCCTTCCGCCTTGCCAACCATCGCCCGCGCGCAGGCCAGGCTCTGCTCCCAGATCTCCTCCGCGTCATGCTCCACCCAGCCGGGCCGCGGATAGCTCTGCGCCAGCGCGCGCGCCTCGCTGCCCAGGCCCGTCCCGTCCGCCGCGAACAGCATCGCCCGCGTGCTGGTCGTGCCTTCGTCGATGACGAGAATGGTGTCGCCCATCGGCCTAGCTTCCACACAAAGGCGGGAGCTGTCGAGCCGCACGGCCCCCTCAGCGCTAGCCGGGGATGACCGGGGGCTTCACCGTCCGGCCCATTCCTCCTTCATGATCCGCTTGAACGTCAGGAAATCGGCGTCCGAATTGGGGTTGAAATGCTCGATGTCGCCCTCGCCGAGATAGTCGAAATAGGGCCAGTGCGTGTCGTTGTCGTCCGAGTAGAGATAGCATTGGATGGTGATGCAGGGCTCGTCCATGTTCAAATTGTGGAGCTGGTGGACTTGGTTGAGCCGCGCCGAGATCCAGGTCACGTCTTCCCTGGCGAAGGTCTTGGCCGCGAACGGCGTGGTCTGCTGCGGCGCGAGGAACGGGTAGAGGCTGACATTGATCTCGCCGTGCAGCACCCGGATCACCGCGTCGGAGCCGCCATGGTTGTGGATCGGCGAATAATTCCCGCTCGGCCAGATCTCCATGACGAACGGGATGCCCGGCGATTCCCCCTGGTTGGTGCCGAGCGTGATGCGAAGGTAGGTCATGTCGGGATCGTATTTCCCGAACTCGTTGGCCTTCTTCTCCAGCACCTGCGCGCACCAGCCGTTCTTGTCGAGGATGCTCGCCTTGATCGCCGCCGAGAAGTCGGGGAAATCGGGCGTGTCGAGCAGGAAGCCCGCGCCCGCGACATTGTCGTAGAGCTTCTGACAGGTGGCGGTGAGGCTCGCCGGGACGGTGACCCGGCCATAGGCGATGTCCTCCATCGTGATCGCATCGTGCGGGACGACCCGCATCGGCAGCTCGATCGTCACCGGATCCTTCCAGAGATCGACGAAGCCGGCGATGTCGGCGTCCACCTCAATGTCCTCGATCGCGGCGATCCAGGCCCAGGGGTCGGGCTGGCCTTCCGCGGCGGCCTCGAGCGCGCAGGAGGCGAGCATGGTGCCGAGCCGCATCTCGCCCTTGCCGTAGCGCATCAGCCGGTTGTGGCAGTCGAAGCTGAACCAATAGGGGCAGGCGAGCGACGCATCGAGGCCGACGCCGGCCACGGTCAGAAGCTCGGTCGCGTCGCCGTCGAGCGGGATTTCGTCCAGCCGCACGTCCAGGGAGCCGACCGTCCACCGCAAGCCCGGTGAGCCGGGCGCGCCCCTCGCCGTGACGGTGAACGGGTCGGACCGGGAAACCGCGAAGCCGATCGTCCCCTGCCCCGGCACCGGAAGCTTGTAGGTCGCGGCGCCGCCGGCCGGCCCGTTGGCGGCGGCCGGCAAGGCGGGCACGCTGCGATAGGCGCGCGCCCGCGCGGCCGGATCGACATAGGTCATGATATTCCTCCCACGGTCGGTTCGAAGGGAGCGCAGCCCCGCCGCCCGGTCAATGCCTAGTGTATCCGTTTCGGGGCCGCGCTAAACCCTTCGCGTGGAACGCTTCGACCTCCTCATCATCGGCGGCGGGATCAACGGCGCGGCGATCGCCCGCGACGCGGCGATCCGCGGCGCGAGCGTGCTGCTGGTCGAGAAGGACGACCTCGCCGCCCACACCAGCTCGGCCTCCTCGAAGCTGATCCACGGCGGCCTGCGCTATCTCGAGCAGTTCGAGTTCCGGCTGGTCCGCGAGGCGCTGCGCGAGCGCGAGACCCTGCTGAGGACCGCCCCGCACGTCGTCCGGCCGCTGCGCTTCGTGCTGCCCCACGCGCGCGGGATGCGGCCGCATTGGGAGGTGCGCGCTGGCCTGTTCCTCTACGATCTGTTCGCCTTGCGGGGCAGCCTGCCGCGCTCGCGCCGCGTCTGGCGCTACCGACCCGAGCTGCACGGCCCGCTGCAGGAGCGGCGGCGCCTGCTGACCTATTGGGATGCCTCGGCCGACGATGCGCGGCTCACTTTGCTCAACGCCGTGGACGCCGCCGAGCATGGCGCCGAGATCGCGGTGCGCACCGAGTTCCTCTCGGCCCGCCGCGAAGGCGAGGCCTGGCGCGCCGAGCTGTCGGGCGGGCGGACGGTCGAGGCGGGCGCGATCGTCAACGCCGCCGGGCCGTGGGTCGCGGAAACGGTCGGCCGGCTCCACGGCAGCGCCCACAGCCGGGTGCGGCTGGTCAAGGGCAGTCACATCATCGTGCCGCGTCTGTGGGAGGGGGACTATGCCTACATCCTCCAGCAGCCCGACCGGCGGGTGGTCTTCGCCTTGCCCTTCGGCGACCACAGCCTGATCGGCACCACCGACGTGCCGGTCGAGGCGCCCGGCGACCCCGCCGCCTCGGCCGACGAGATCCGCTACCTCTGCGAGGCGGCCGACCGCTATTTCGGCAGGCAGGTCGTGCCCGCCGACGTCGTCTGGAGCTATTCGGGCGTGCGCGCGCTCTACGACGACGGCGCCCGCGACGCCCGCGCGGTCACCCGCGACTGGCATCTCGAGCTCGACCCGGCGCCGGGGCCGAAGCTGCTCTCGGTGTTCGGCGGCAAGATCACCACGGCCCGCGCGCTCGCCGAGACGGCGCTCGACCGGCTGGGGGTCGAGGGGCGGCGGTCGACGGCGTGGAAGATGCTGCCCGGCGGCGACCTCTACCCCGCCTTCCTCGACTGGCTGCGCGGGCTCGAGGCCTGGATGCCGGCGGACATGGTCCGGCGCCTCTCGCAGGCCTACGGCACGCGCCTGAAGGAATTGATCGGCGACGCCGCCGACCTGCCCGGCCTCGGCCGCCATTTCGGCCACGGGCTCTACGAGCGCGAAGTGCGCTGGCTGGCGGCCCGCGAATATGCCCGCACCGCCGAGGACATATTGTGGCGCCGCACCAAGCTGGGCCTGCTTTTCACCCCCGGCGAGGCAAAGGCGCTGGAGGCCTTCCTCCAGCGCCTGTGAGCCTCACCGTTTGGCCGAGGCCGGGATTCGCCTTCCAGCAATCGTCACCACCCCGGACTTGATCCGGGGTCCATCTTCTCCTTCACCCGCTTGCGAGAAGGAAAGGTGGATGCCGGATCAAGTCCGGCATGACGAGATGGTAGGGCCCGCCTCTTCGCCGCTCTAGCGCGACGAGGCGCGGCGCCGGGCGCGGTTGGTCTTGGGGGCGCCGGCCGCGCCGAAATTGGGCCGGCGGGACTTGGGGCGGCGGACCCGGTTGCGGTCCTCATGCCTGTCCTCGCGCGCCGCGCGCACCGGCTCGGGGCCGCGGGCGGCCTTGATCCGCGCCGCTTCGGCGACGAAGCCTTCGGGCAGCGGCACGATCTCCGGCTTCTGCCGGGTCAGCTTCTCGATGTCGCGAAGGTAGGTCCGCTCGTCCTCGGCGCAATAAGCGATGGTGACGCCCGCGGCGCCGGCGCGCGCGGTGCGGCCGATGCGGTGGACATATTGCTCGGGCACGTTGGGCAGGTCGAAATTGACGACGTGGCTGACGCCGGAGACGTCGATGCCGCGCGCCGCGATGTCGGTGGCGACCAGGATCTTGACCTTGCCCGCCTTGAACTCGCCGAGCGCGCGCTCGCGCTGCGGCTGGCTCTTGTTGCCGTGGATGGCGTTGGCGGCGATCCCCGCCTGGCCGAGCTGGCGGACGATGCGGTCGGCGCCGTGCTTGGTGCGCGAGAAGATCAGCACCCGGTCCATATTGCCCTTCGGCCCGAAGCCGACGCGCAACATGATGGTGAGCAAAGCCGGCTTCTCCGATTGCTGGACGAAGGTGACATATTGCTCGACCCGCTCGACCGTCGAGGCGACGGGCGTCACCGCGACCTGGGCCGGATCGGTCAGGAAGCGGGCGGCGAGGTCCTTGATCGCCTTGGGCATGGTCGCCGAGAAGAACAGGGTCTGGCGCCGCTCGGGAAGCAGCTTCACGATGGCCTTGAGGGCGTGGATGAAGCCGAGGTCGAGCATCTGGTCGGCCTCGTCGAGAACCAGGATCTCGACGCCGCGCAGCATCAGATAGCCCTGCTCGATGAGGTCGAGCAGGCGGCCCGGCGTGGCGACGAGCACGTCGACGCCGCGGCCGACGTCCTGGCGGTTCTTGTTGATCGAGGTGCCGCCGAACACGGTGGCGACGCTCATGTGGCTGAAGCGCGAGTAAGCCCGCGCGCTCTCGGCGATCTGCGAGGCGAGCTCGCGGGTCGGGGCGAGGACGAGCATGCGGCAGGTGCGCGGCTGCGGCCTCTTGTTCGACGCGGTCAGCCGGTCGATCGAGGGCAGCATGAAGGCGGCGGTCTTGCCGGTGCCGGTCTGGGCGATGCCGAGCAGGTCGCGGCCCTGGAGCAGGATCGGAATGGCCTGCTGCTGGATCGGTGTCGCGTTCGTATATTCCTTCAGAACGAGCGCC